>JBBSKR010000174.1:0-7543 GCA_038256135.1 Flavobacteriales bacterium
AGATAGAATTTTGGAGCAACCTTTGGGATCCTTAGTTGACCCGTCTTACTTTAATATTTTTAATTACCCTTTATTAAAGGGTAAAAAGGAATCCGTTTTAAATGAGCCTTATTCCATAGTGCTTTCAGAATCATTTGCTCAAAAGCTTTTTGGCGAAAAGAATCCATTACAAAAAACAATTTCCGCCTATAGGGATGGCCGAGAAGCTTTACTTACGGTGACAGGGATAATGAAGGATGTTCCAAAAAATGCACACTACAGAAATTCGTTCTTGATTTCTTTTGAGACTGAAAAAACGTGGACAGATTGGGGTCCAAAAGCCCATGAACTAAATTGGAATATGAATAACTATTATACCTATGTTAAACTGGCTCCAAACACTAATGTAAATCTTCTTCGCCAAAAAATAATAGATAGTGATATTGAAGAGGACAAAGAAGAAAGGCATAATATAGAGGCAATTGAACGTATTCATTTATATTCTAATAAACCTTATGAGGTCTCTTCAAATGGAAGTGTTACCCGAGTAACTTTTTTGTCTTCCATAGCATTTATCATCCTTATTCTTTCTTGGTTAAATTATATCAACCTGTCCGCCACAAAATCGATGGAAAGGGCCAAAGAAACGGGTATAAGAAAAGTGGCTGGCGCACAAAAATCACAATTGCTAATTCAATCTTTAATAGAATCTACTCTCCTTAATTTTATTGCAATCAGTATAGCGTTAATGCTAGTAGTCATTATTCTTCCTTTATATAATACGATAACAGGTAAAGAACTTATCCTTGACATTGCCAGCATCATCAGTTTTTTGCCCTATTTCGGTATCATTCTTTTAGGGATGGTGTTGGCAGGTTTGTACCCCGCAATTTTGCTTAGTAGATATTCTCCAATAAAAGCACTAAAAGGGAAAATACGTACATCGGCACAGGGTTTGAACATTCGAAAAGGATTGATAATCACACAATTTTTAGCAACGATTGTTTTATTGATAGGTACTATCGTAGTAATCAAACAAATCAATTTTCTTGACAGTAAGCCTATCGGTGCAGACGTCAATCAGGTAATTGCTTTAAGGGGGGAGGTGGTGGCTGATAAGCCCGATTCACTTGTGATAAATGAATTTAAAATATTGGAAGGGGAATTAAGAAATTTACCTTTTGTAGATAAAATCGCAATCGCACAGACCTATCCGGGTGATAGTTTTGATAATTTGTCTTCTTCCTTTGGATTGGGTCTACCAGATGGAAGAAAGGAGAGCAATAAATTGTTTTATACGTACCATGTACAACCTGATTATTTTGACTTGATGGATATGGAATTCTTAGAGGGAAGGACATTTCTTCCCTCTTCAGATTGGGAAGGGAATCAAGTTGTGGTAAACGAAACATTTTTGAAAACCATGGGTATTTCATCTCCGGAAGAAATTTTGAACAAAGATTTAAGTTTTTGGGGCAATCAGGTTTGGCGTGTTACTGGGGTTATTAAGGATTATTATCACTTTGGATTAAAAAGTCCAGTATTACCTATGATAATAAGGTATGATAATCAAATAAATAATATTCTGGTAAAAGTAAATTCCACAGCAATATCAACTGCTGGTTTTGATTCGGCTATTGGCCAAATTGAAAAGGAATGGAAAAGAATTTTCCCGAATAGTACGTTCAACTATACATTTTTGGATCAAAAATTTGAAGCTCAATATAAAGATGATAAAGCATTCGGTTCTGCTTTTCAGATTTTTACTATACTAGCTATTGTTATTGCCTCTTTGGGCCTTTTTGGACTTACTTCCTATACTGTGGTACAACGTAAAAAGGAAATTGGTATAAGAAAAGTGAATGGTGCAACCATAATACAAATTCTTACCCTATTGAACAAAGACTTTGTAAAATGGGTAGGATTGGCTTTTGTACTCGCAATACCAATTTCTTGGTATGCCATGCAAAAATGGTTGGAAGGATTTGCTTATAAAACAGAAATGAGTTGGTGGATTTTTGTCATTGCGGGACTCGTAGCCCTAACGATAGCTTTAATTACAGTAAGCTGGCAAAGTTTTCAAGCAGCGATCGCAAATCCCGTTGAATCCTTAAAGGACGAATAAATATAGCGTATTCAAAATGCGGTATCCCATAAATAAACAACGTTAAAAGTATGTTACACCATTTCACTAACAACGGACAACGGACAACCAGTTCACTAACCACTAATTCACTAATAAACTATGTTATTACAATTAAAGAATATTTTCAAATGGGTACAACAAGGGGGTCAACGCGTTTTCTTATTAAAGGACATTAATCTGGAAGTGAAGGAAGGCGAATTCATATCCGTGATGGGCCCTTCAGGTTCTGGGAAATCTACCTTACTCAATGTCATTGGAATGCTGGATACTTTTGATGAGGGGGAGTATCACTTTTTAGAGGAGTCAGTACATACCTTAAAAGAAAAATACCGTTCCAATCTGTATAAGGAATATATTGGTTTCGTATTCCAATCCTATCATCTTTTGGATGAACTTACGGTGGAGGAAAATTTGGAAATGCCCTTATTATATAAAAAAGTAAAGGGTTCTGAACGCAAAGCTTTGGTGGCGGACATGCTGGATAGATTCAATATAGTTGGGAAAAAAGACTTGTTCCCTCCCCAGTTAAGTGGTGGCCAGCAACAACTGGTGGGCGTTGCCCGTGCCTTGATCGGCAATCCTAAATTGATTTTGGCCGATGAGCCTACAGGAAATCTTAATTCCCAACAAAGTGAGGAAATTATGGATCTTTTTCAAAAATTGAATAAAGAGGATGGGGTCACCATCATCCAAGTCACCCATTCAGAAAAGAACGCTGCTTACGGCTCCCGTATTATTAATCTTTTGGATGGGAGAAAGATTTAGAATTGCCTTTTTTAATGATTTGTGATAGCGTGAAGCTTTTATATATTGAAAGAATCTTTTGAAAAGTAAGGTCAGTTCGAGTGATTTGTCAACGACAAATTGTATCGAGAACCCTTGGGCAGGTTAAGGGTTATACCAACCACAATCGCTTCTCGATACATTTTCACTGCGGCTGCCGCCCCACTGAAAACACTCGAAGTGACAATGCGTCTATTTTTAAATGTCAATTCTAGTGTTTTTTGGAAATCTTATGAAGAAAAAAATTATCGAGAACCAATCAATAACCACCAAGGTTCTCGATACACTTGATTTACAATGAAAAAATTAAAATCAAGCACTCAGACTGACATTCGTCCATACATTTTTCTAAATACCCGGCTGGGTAATTGACTTAATCAATATATCCCTCCGGATGCATTTCATCAAACTCGGTGTTATCCTGAAAGGCTTTTGCTAATAATAAAATACTGGCCTCATCATATAGATTGCCAACCAAGGTAATACTGGTTGGGTGTTTCTCCTTGTCCAATCCCGTTGGTATAGCGATCACAGGATGTCCGGTGAGGTTTGTAATCACCAATTGTCGGTTCCCGAAAGATGGCGAAATAAGGATGTCATAATGTTGCATTATTGCTTCCATTTTCTCGATCAGCACTTGGCGGTGTCGATTGGCCTGTAAATACTCCACTGCAGGTATAAAGCGAGCTTGGCGTAACGAATTTGCTCTTGATTTTTGGTCCTGTTCAACCATTTGGTCTACCTTCCCGGAGCGGACCAAGTCATCAAAAAATGCCCCTGCTTCTGCTCGTAATATAATATCAAAACTGCTATAGGGAACATCTTCGGGCAGTTCAACCTCATTTAATGTAAGTCCCATTTTTTTAAAGGTATCTATGGCCTTGGTCAAATTATCCTTACTTAGCGAGGTGTCCTTTTCTATATCCTTTTTTAAATAACCAATTCTTAAAGTGCTTATTTCCCGTTTAGGGTCAAAACCATCGGGATAATCTGTGGTAGTAGGATCTTTTGGATCTTTTCCGCTGATAACACTGTACACGATCGCACAGTCTTCCGCGCTTCTGGCCATTGGGCCTACCTTGTCCATAGACCAGCTCAAACTCATAATGCCATGTCTGCTCACCCGACCGTAGGTAGGTCGTAAGCCTGTGATGCCATTCTGCGTACTTGGTGAAGTAATTGAACCTAAAGTTTCCGTCCCAAGAGCAAAAGGGACTAAACCTGCAGAGGTAGCAGATCCAGAACCTGCCGATGATCCACTGGCGCCTTGTTCCGTGTCCCACGGGTTTTTCGTCTTACCATCGAACCAAACATCACCTCTTGCCAAGGAACCGGAAACCAGTTTGGCAACCAGTACGCCCCCAGCATTCTGCAATTTTTCAACCACGGTCGCGGTCATTTCAATTTGTTGATTGCGATAGGGTTCGGCGCCCCAAGTTGTTTTATAGCCTTCAACTGACATTAAATCCTTTACTCCGTAGGGAATACCGTGTAATATTCCACGGTAGTTACCGTCGGCCAATTCCCGATCCATCCTTTTGGCTTGTTCCAGTCCCATTTCCTCGGTAATGGTAATGGTACTTTGCAAAATGGGGTTATATTTTTTCAAACGGTCTATAAAAAATTGGGTCAATTCCAAGGAGCTTATTTTTTTGCCCTTGATTAAGGAAGCAAGTTGTGGAATATTGTAAAAGGCCAACTCAGACCTGTTTTCAGGCAGTTCAACCCCCTCGGGTATTTCCCATTCCGGAAAGCCCGTCTGTGGTCTGGGAGAGAAGTTTGAGGGCAAGGGGTCAAATCGTATTGCCGGAAAAACATCATTACTCAAGGTATATTTTCTCAAAGAATCGAATCCTTCCCTATTCCGCTCCAAATAGGGATAAAGCGTGTCAATATATTTTTTGTCGAAATCCAGACCAACTAATTTTTGAGAACGAACAACATCTTTTTTGGAAAATTTGTTTTTGGAACTTGTACAGGCGCTTAGCAAGATGATAAGCGTACTTAAAAGTAATGGACTACTAATTCGTCTTATGGGTTGGAACATGTACTACTCGATTTTAAAAATGTTTTCTAAATTACGTTTTTTACTACGCTTATTCCATCCCTTGAATGGCAAATAATCAAGATTTTCATTTTCCCCACCAACAGGTTCTAGTTATAATGACATCTTCATTTTCAATACGCTAACTTCATAATCTCCCGTCTAAGGATTATCTTTGTTGTTTAGAATGAATTTATATAATGAAGATAGATAAAAAGGACATTTTAACGGCCTTGGAACAAATAACGGTTCCTGGTGAAGGACAGAATATGGTAGAGAGTGGGGCGGTAACCAATATCCAAATTTTCGGGGATGAGGTAGAGCTTGATATTACCATAAAAAACCCGAGTCTACAGGCCCGCAAAAAAACGGAGGTTGAGATTTTAAAGATTATCCACAGGCAGGTTTATGAGAAGGCAAAAATCAAGATCAATATTAAGGTGGAAGCGCCCGCTAAAGCCAAGGTAAATGAAATCAAGGGAAAACCCATTCCGGGTATTACCAATATCATTGCTGTAGCTTCGGGTAAAGGAGGTGTCGGTAAATCTACCGTAACTGCGAATTTAGCGGTAACCTTAGCGAAAATGGGCTTTAAAGTAGGCCTTTTGGATGCTGATATCTACGGACCTTCCATGCCTATTATGTTCGATGTGGCCAACGAAAAACCACTTGCAGTGAACATAGGTGGAAAATCCAAAATGAAACCTGTGGAAAGCTATGGCGTAAAATTGTTATCCATAGGCTTTTTTACGCAACGGGATCAAGCAGTGATTTGGAGAGGACCCATGGCGTCCAAAGCATTGAACCAAATGATTTTTGATGCCCATTGGGGAGAGCTTGATTTTATGTTGATAGACTTGCCTCCGGGCACTGGAGATATCCATTTGAGTATAATGCAGTCCTTACCCGTAACAGGTGCGGTAGTCGTGAGTACACCGCAAGAAGTTGCCTTGGCAGATGCCAGAAAAGGGGTGGCGATGTTCCAACAAGAGTCTATTAATGTTCCGGTTTTGGGAATAGTAGAGAACATGGCCTATTTTACGCCGGCAGAATTGCCAGACAATAAATATTATATATTTGGAAAAGAGGGAGCCAAACATCTTGCAGAAGATTTGAATGTTCCTTTCTTGGGTGAGATTCCTTTGGTGCAAAGTATACGTGAGGCTGGCGATGCCGGTAGACCTGCGGCTTTACAAACAGCTACACCTATTGAGTCCGCTTTTGAAGAATTGACCAAACAGGTAGTGATGGAAGTTGTGGGTAGGAATAAAAGCCTTCCCCCAACCGAGGCAATAAAGATTACAACAATGGCGGGCTGTTCCGCGGTTAAGAAAAAATAGATATGACATCGACAGAACTAAAAATAAATGTTGAAAAAGCATTGGAGGAAATAAGACCTTTTTTACAAAGTGATGGAGGTGATATCACCCTAATTTCCATAGATGACGAACATTCGGTAAAGGTGCGATTAGAAGGTGCTTGTGTTGGGTGTACTGTCAACCAAATGACACTAAAAAGTGGGGTGGAGATGACCATTAAAAAATACGCTCCTCAAATCGATGAGGTTATTAATGTAGCTTGAATTGGGGTGTTTCCACGCTTTCTGGCGTGGCCGGGCTTTCGGTAGTCGCTTTTAGGCAAAAGGCCTAAAGAGCTCCAACAATACCTCAATCCCTAACACAAAAGCGAACCTCCAAAAGATGTGAAAGAAGAATGATCGAGACAGATATATTGATAATTGGCGCAGGTCCTACGGGGCTTTTTGCCGTATTTGAAGCCGGACTCCTAAAATTAAAATGCCATTTGATAGATGCTTTGCCCCAAGCAGGTGGACAATGTTCCGAAATCTATCCAAAAAAACCTATCTACGACATTCCAGGTTTTCCAGAAGTGCTAGCGGGTGATTTGGTCACCAACCTTATGGAACAGATAAAACCATTTCAACCCGGTTTTACTTTAGGGGAACGCGCAGAAACTATCGAGAAATTGGAAAATGGCTCTTTTATTGTCACAACGACAAAGGGTACAAAACACCATGCGCCCATCGTGGCCATTGCAGGTGGGTTGGGAAGTTTTGAACCCAGAAAGCCGCTTTTGGAAAACCTGAATAAGTTTGAGGATAATGGCGTGGCCTATATGATTAAAGATCCGGAGATATATCGCGATAAAAAGGTGGTGATTGCCGGTGGGGGAGATTCTGCTTTGGACTGGAGTATTTTCTTGGCGGATGTAGCCTCAGAAGTTACGCTGGTGCATAGAAGAAATGAATTTAGGGGAGCCTTGGATTCCGTTGAAAAAGTTCAGGAATTGAAAAATCAGGGAAAAATAAACTTGATTACCCCAGCAGAAATAATCGGTTTACAAGGTGAAAATTCATTGGAGTCAGTCTTGATTAGAAGAACTGCCAATGCCATAGAGGATATTATCTTAGAAGTAGATGCCTTTATTCCCTTATTCGGACTTTCTCCAAAACTCGGACCCATTGGTGACTGGGGCTTGGAAATCGATAAAAATGCCATAAAGGTGGATACCTTCGATTATCAGACCAATATCCCTGGAATATATGCTATTGGTGACGTCAATACCTACCC
>JBBSKR010000175.1:0-7542 GCA_038256135.1 Flavobacteriales bacterium
TTCCATGGGAGTACCTCCCTCGCGGAATGGACTTTCACTCAGCGCTTGCCAAATAAGCATATCCTTATTGGCGTCCACAAAATCAATTTGCAGTTCGCGGGCAAGCTTGGGACCGCCTCCTACAGGGATACCAATGGAGACTCCACCACCAACATTGCCACCTCCACCACCTAGGCCTACGCCAACATTATTTCCAGGCTGCGAACTAAGTACAGTGCTTTTAATATTGATCAGAATATCAGGTTCTTCAGCGAACAGGAGTCCTTTTTCACCCAAGGTCGCGTCCAAGGCGTCCATTAAGCGTTTTTCGTCCAATCCGTTTAGGCCGGTATCCATCTCACCAAAATAATTGTAGGTAGTATAAGCCCCGAAATCAGTTTGTCGATCATAGTCATAACTGACCTTGGTTGCATTACAGGATGCTAAAAGTATAAGTATAAAACCAAAAAGGAAGATTCTCATGATATTGTCTTTCTCTAAAATTAAAGAAAATTAAAGCTAAAAATTTATTTTTAGGAAAGTATTCGATTAAGCGTTAAGCATTGCCCATAGCTTATCCTTCAACTCTATGATACCCATTTGAGCTACGGAGGAGATAAACATAAAAGGTGTATCGTTGAATTCCGTGTCCAATTCGACCCGCATTTCATCCATTAATTCATCGTCCAACATATCACTTTTAGAAATACAGATCAGTCGTTCTTTATCCAATAATTCCGGATTATAACGCCTTAACTCATCCAACAAAATCTCATATTCCTTACTTATATCCTTACTGTCCGCAGGTATTAGAAAGAGCAAGGTTGCATTCCGTTCAATGTGCCTAAGAAAATAGTGGCCCAATCCTTTTCCTTCGGCAGCCCCTTCTATAATACCTGGAATATCCGCCATGACAAAACTCTTAAAATCGCGGTATTCCACTATCCCCAAATTCGGTTTTAATGTGGTAAACTCATAATCGGCAATTTTAGGTTTCGCGGATGTTATTACTGATAATAAGGTGGATTTACCGGCATTTGGGAAACCTACCAGACCTACGTCGGCCAAAATCTTTAATTCAAACAGAAACTCCCCCTCTTGACCATCTATACCCGGTTGGGCATATCTTGGGGTTTGGTTGGTGGCAGTTCTAAAGTGCCAGTTTCCACGGCCGCCCATTCCGCCTTCCAAAATTACTTTTTCCTCACCATGTTCCGTAATCTCATATAGGACCTTCTTGGTCTCAAAATCTTTGACTACCGTTCCCAATGGCACATCCAAAAATACATCTTCCCCGTCTGCCCCGGTACTCCTACTTTTACTACCGTGCTCCCCGTGACCGGCGTTAAAATGTTTTTTAAACTTAAAATTGATTAGCGTCCATAGGTTCTCATTGCCACGCACAATAATATGACCACCACGGCCACCATCACCGCCATCGGGACCACCTTTGGTAATAAATTTTTCACGGTGTAGGTGCACAGACCCCTTGCCCCCTTTTCCGGAAGCCAAGTTAACTTTTACATAATCAACAAAATTACCTTCGGTCATTGTATGCGATTGGTTATTAATAGAATTTATTTAAAACCATATAGATTTAGCTTTTCTGTTTACCGTTTGGTAAAAAGGGACTTTTTTAAAATTAACTTTTTTTAATTCTTTAGTTGAACTAATGAGTCGTCAAAAACAAATACGTAAAGCAGGTATACGCTAGAGACCAATATCATCAGCAATACAGCGAAGCCGACAGTAAACATACAGCTTCTTAAACCGTCCTGTGGTCCTATAACTTCATCCGGCATTTCCTACTTGTTTCAATCAATGAATTTATTTACTCGATAATCGAGATTTAAATGCTCCGAGGCTTGCCTCGAATTTTTAAGGTTGTTTTCCTATAATGCCTCTTGGGCTTGCCCCGAGGTAGTTACTCGTTATTCCATCTAATTTTTCGTTAAAAAGTAGACCATTCTCAAAGTGACTCTATTACTTTGGTCAAACGCTCCGTAATTTCAGCAATGGACCCAATTCCATCTACACTATAGAATTTATCCTGTGCTTCGTAAAATTCCTTTACGGGAGTGGTCTTTTGATTGTACTCCTCAAACCGATTCCTGATTTTAGCTACGTCTTGATCATCGCTACGGCCACTTACCTTGCCCCGTTCCAAAAGTCGCTCCAATAAAACTTCGTCATTTGCCTCCAATGCGATGGTAGCGTTTATTCTCATATCCTTTGATTCCAAGAAGTTGTCCAAAGCCTCAGCCTGGGCGGCCGTTCTAGGAAAACCGTCGAATATAAATCCGTCGGCATCCGGATTTTTCTCCACCTCTTCCTGCAAAATATTAATAGTAACCTCATCAGGGACCAAATCCCCCTTGTCCATGTAGGATTTAGCCAAATTTCCGAGCTCCGTTCCATTTATAATATTGTTCCTAAATACATCTCCCGTAGAAATATGCTTAAGGTTGTACCGTTCTTTAAGGAACTCCGCCTGGGTACCCTTGCCCGCTCCTGGTTTGCCAAAGAGTACAAGATTGATCATATGTTTTTGGTTTAGTTGGTAAACTTCTTTTAGATTTCTCCCTAATTCTTTATAATCGAGCCCATAACCCACAATAAAATTATCGGGAATAGCCAATCCAAAATAATCAATCGCGTATTCTCCATTATAGATATCTGGCTTGTAAAATAAAGTTGCAATTTTAAATTCCTTTACATTGGTCTTTGAAAAAAGGTGGACCAATTGCTGTAAGGTACGCCCTGTATCTATAATATCCTCTAAAATAATGATACTGCGCCCTTCTATATTTTCAGGAAGATCCAACAAGGTCTCCACAATGCCCGTAGAGGTCAACCCTTGGTAAGAACTCAGCTTAACAAAAGAAACTTCACAAGGGTGTTGGTAGGCTTTCAAGAAATCTGACACGAACATAAAAGCCCCGTTCAACACGCCAACAAAAATTGGAGTTTCCTCCTTATAATCCGCGGCAATTTTATCGGCCACGGTTTTAACGGCTTGCTGAATTTCCATTTCACTGAGGAAACGCTTAAAAAATTTGTCGTGAAGCTTTATCAATTTTCTTAATTTACCAAGGTTGGCAAAGATAAGGTATTGCCTTGTGTTTTTAAATAGAAAGGAATTGGTTTCTAAGATTTAGCCGTATTTTTGTGGGACTCAAGGCGTTTTGTAACTCCTAAAAGCAACTTATAAATGGATTACTTTTCTTCGGATTTTAAACTAGGTATATTGGGCGGAGGCCAATTGGGCAAAATGATGCTATATGAAACCCGTAAATGGGATATCTATACCAAAGTGTTGGATGCCTCCCCTGAAGCTCCTTGCCGTATCGCATGCAATGAATTTGTGCAGGGCAGCCTCTTGGATTTTGATACGGTTTATAATTTTGGTAAAGACCTTGCTGTTCTTACCATAGAAATAGAGAATGTAAACCTTGATGCATTGGAGAAATTAGAGGATGAAGGGGTTAAGGTATTTCCACAGCCTAGGGCACTTCGCATCATTCAAAATAAGGCCCAGCAGAAATTGTTTTACGTAGATCATGATATTCCCACAGCAGATTTTCAACGGTTCGCCTATGTAAGTGAAATTGAGGATAGTATATCCAATGGCGGATTACAGCTTCCTTTTGTGTGGAAGGCAACCCAGTTCGGCTACGATGGTCAAGGAGTGAAAGTGGTTAGGAATTTGGAGGATCTAAAGGAATTACCATCAGGGGAATGCATTGCTGAAACAATGATTCCTTTCAAAAATGAATTGGCGGTGATCGTTGCCAGAAATTCAAAGGGCGAAATCAAAACCTACCCTGTAGTAGAGATGGAATTTCACCCAGAAGCCAATCAGGTAGAATATGTAGTCTGTCCAGCTCGAATTGACCATAGCGTTGCGGAAAAAGCTAAGGCATTGGCATTGAAGGTTGCCGAAAAAATTGGACTGACAGGTCTGTTGGCTGTGGAGATGTTCCAGACGAAGAATGATGAAATATTAGTCAATGAGGTAGCCCCGAGGCCCCATAATAGTGGTCATTACAGTATTGAATCGAGTTACACGAACCAATTTGAACAGCATATTCGCTGCATTCTTGGATTACCTTTGGGCAGCACAGAAAGTAAAGTAGCCGGCATTATGGTCAATCTGGTTGGCGCTGAGGGCCATACCGGAGATGTTGTCTATGAGCATCTTGACGACATCTTGGAGCTGGAGGGCGTCACGCCCCATATCTACGGTAAAAAACAAACTAGACCTTTTCGAAAGATGGGCCATGTAACCATTGTTAACAATGATTTAGCTATCGCCAGAAGTATTGCCCAAAAAGTAAAAGAAACGATAAAAGTGATTTCAAAATAACCCGTATGAGTAAAGTAGCAGTAGTGATGGGGAGTACCAGCGACCTGCCCGTAATGCAGGAAGCCATAGACATCTTAAAAGGTTTTGACATTGAGGTGGATGTCGATATCGTATCTGCACATAGAACCCCTGAAAAACTGTTCGATTTCAGTAAAAATGCCCATACCAATGGGTATTCCGTCATTATTGCCGGTGCCGGTGGTGCAGCGCATTTACCGGGCATGGTCGCTTCCATGTCTCCGTTACCCGTAATTGGGGTGCCGATAAAAAGCAGTAATTCCATTGACGGATGGGATTCTATTCTTTCAATTTTACAAATGCCTGGAGGTGTACCTGTAGCGACCGTTGCCCTGAACGGAGCAAAAAATGCGGGAATCCTTGCAGCCCAGATTATAGGTAGTTCCGATAAGTGTGTGTTGGACAAAATTATTATTTACAAAGAAGGTTTAAAGCAGAAAGTGATTGACGGAGCCAAGGAGGTAAATGGTAAAAATGGTTGACGGTTGACGGTTGACGGTAAATTAATTTCTTGAACCTCGGAAATCAAACTAAAAAAATATAATTATCTAAGATTCGAATATTCCATGAATAACCCATTGCTTTTCCCATTTGATACTGCCCCCTTTTCGCAACTAAGAAACGAACATTTCAAACCCGCATTTTTACAATCCATTGAAGATGCAAGAGCGGAAATTGATGCCCTTACAGCCAATACAGAAGCACCCTCGTTTGAAAACACCATAGAGGTTTTGGAATTTTCAGGTCAACAATTAGATCGTATTTCCAGTGTGTTCTTTAATCTGAATTCTGCCGAAACCAATGAAGAAATTCAAAAAATAGCCCAGGAAGTATCCCCCTTACTTTCAGAATTCAGTAATGACATTACCTTGAATGAGGCCTTATTCAAACGCGTAAAATCGGTTTATGAGCAAAAAAACGCTTTGAACTTAACGGTAGAACAAGAAACCTTATTGGATAAAAGATATAAAAGTTTTAGCCGAAATGGAGCTAATCTATCCGAGGAAAAAAAGAAACGTTTACGGGAAATAGATGCCAAACTGGCCAAACTTAAGTTGACCTTTGGTGAAAATATTTTGGCGGAAACCAATAAGTATCAAATGTACCTGCCCAAAGAAACTGATTTGGATGGACTTCCAGAAGGTGAAAAGGAAGCTGCAGCGCAAAGAGCGGCAGCCAAGGGAAAAGAAGTCGGTTGGATGATCACACTGGACTACCCCAGTTATATTCCTTTTATGAAATATGCCAAGAACAGGGAGTTGCGCAAAGAACTTTCATTGGCTTTTGGCAGCAAAGGGTTTCACTTCGATGCTTTGGATAACCAGGAAAATGTACTGGAAATCTCGAAATTACGTTTTGAGCGGGCCAATCTTTTAGGATATACCACACATGCCCATTTTGTTTTGGAGGAACGCATGGCCGAGACACCAGAAAAAGTACGTTCCTTCTTAAATGAACTACTTGAAAAAGCTAAACCTGCAGCTGAACGAGAGTTTCAACAATTGGAAAGCTTCGCAAAAAAATTGGATGGTATCGACCGATTGGAAAAATGGGACGGTAGCTATTACTCTGAAAAATTAAAGCAAGAATTATTCGATCTGGATGATGAAATGCTAAAACCCTATTTTAAACTGGAGAATGTAATTACCGGCGTATTCAAAGTTGCCGAGAACCTATTTGGCCTAGAGTTTGAAGAAGTACACGATATTGACAAATATCATGAAGAGGTAAAAACCTTTAAAGTTTACGATAGTGAAAGAAATTTCATTTCTCTATTTTATGCCGATTTTCACCCAAGGTCCGGCAAACGTGGTGGTGCGTGGATGACCTCTTTCAAATCCCAATATAAAAGAAATGGTAAAAATATTCGTCCCCATATTTCGAACGTCTGCAACTTTACCTCATCTACCAAAAGCAAACCTTCTTTATTAACTTTTAATGAGGTTACTACCTTGTTCCACGAATTTGGCCATGGACTGCATGGCATGCTTGCCAATACCACCTACCCTAGCCTATCCGGAACTTCCGTATTTTGGGATTTTGTAGAGTTGCCAAGTCAGATTTTAGAGAACTGGTGTTATGAAAAAGAAGCCTTGGAACTCTTCGCAACCCACTATGAAACCGGGGAAACCATACCTATGGAATTGGTAGGGAAAATAAAAGAGTCGGCCACTTTCCAAGAAGGAATGCAAACACTTCGCCAACTTAGCTTTGGCTTGTTGGATTTGGCTTGGCACGGTATTGACCCGAGCGCTATTGCCAATGTTAAGGAACATGAAGTCGCTGCATTCGGGGATACAACCTTATATCCGGAAACACTTGAAACTTGTATGAGCACGGCATTTTCCCATATTTTTCAAGGAGGATATGCTTCCGGATATTATAGTTACAAATGGGCGGAGGTGCTAGATGCAGACGCCTTTGCCTACTTTAAGGAAAAGGGAATATTCAACAAGGAGGTTGCTACTAAATTCAAGGATAATGTACTCTCTAAAGGAGGAACCGAAAACCCTATGGTACTCTACAAAAGATTTAGAGGTGCGGAACCTAAGGTCGAGGCGTTATTGAAAAGGGCAGGTTTACTTTAAATGAACCCTATGTATTGGAATAGAGTTGTGGTTGGTTATCTGGGGATATATGGGATATGATTATTTCAAACATTCACTTTTTAATAAAAGTATCATAACCTCCTTCAAGGTTAATAACATGCGAAAAGCCCAATTCTTCTAAACGAGTCTGTGATTTTAAGCTTCTACCTCCTATTTTGCAATAAACATAGATTGTTTTCTCCTTGTCCATAGCAGCCACTTTTTCATTAAAATCATCTGAGACCCAATCTATATTGATAGCGCCATTGATGTGGCCTTCATTAAATTCCTGTGGTGTTCTCACATCAACTAGAATTTCTTTGGAAGAATCATACGTGGTGAATCCTGAAATAGGTTTGGATTCCATTTGCCCAAGAGCGGTTTGGGAAATGCAGATAAGAATAAAATAGAGGCTATTTTTCATGGAATACGGGATTGTATTCAAAAGTAATCATAATCCCTAAAATTATTTTACTTTTGAAGTGCAGACTAAAAAATGGAAACACACCAACTTCATCCAGATAAATGGGTAGATCGCTATGCAGATTATCTATTCAATTATGCCGTAGCTAGGGTAAGTGACGCCGAAAA
>JBBSKR010000176.1:0-7489 GCA_038256135.1 Flavobacteriales bacterium
GAAAATTTTATTTGTATTGACCTCTCATGACACCTTGGGAGACACCGGAAAGAAAACAGGATTTTGGATCGAGGAGTTTGCAAACCCTTACTATTCCCTAATGGATAAAGGTGTAGACATTACCATTGCTACTCCAAAAGGTGGTAAAGCGCCTATTGACCCAAGTAGTAATACTGATGACGCACAAACCGAAGCGACAAAAAGGTATTGGGACGATAAAGAAGCGCAAGAGCGCATCGCGAACACCAAGGTACTTTCGGAAATGAACGCATCGGATTTTGATGCGGTGTTCTACCCTGGTGGACATGGACCGCTATGGGATTTGGCGAATGACGCCACATCTATCAAGTTGATAGAGACTTTTAACGAACAGAAAAAACCAATTGCTTTTGTTTGTCACGCCCCTGCCGCTTTGAAGAATGTGAAAGGTAAAGACGGTAGTCCGTTAGTAAAAGGTAAAAAAGTAACGGGATTCACCAATAGCGAAGAAAAAGCTGTACAATTGACCGATGTGGTTCCTTTCTTGGTAGAAGACATGCTGAAGGAAAATGGCGGAATCTATTCCAAAAAGGAAGATTGGGCCGTTTATGCCATTCAGGAAGGTAATTTGATTACGGGCCAAAACCCCGCATCTTCTGAGTTGGTTGCCGAAAAATTATTGGCAGCTTTGAAATAAACTGGTTTTGAACTTATAAAAAAGCCTTTAGACGTTGGTCTTCAGGCTTTTTTTATTTCCATAATTTTAATTAAATGCGGTCCGGTAATGACATCGGTTTTTGTCCCAATGATCGTAACATCTTAATGTGGTCTATTATCGGAAGGGCCATACTTTTTTTAACGTGATACGGCATACCAAATTCACGAGCGGTATCTGAAACGATTTTCGTTAGCCCTTTATAATGGATATGACAAACAGCCGGTAGCTAATGAAGCTCTACTTGATAGTTTAAACGTAATGAGGGCAATTGTCACCCTGAGCACAGTCGAAGGGCATATACATTCAAACTAACAGAAGGATTGTTTTAAACGTCTTTGCGAGGTACGAAGCAAACTGTGACTTTCGTGTTACCAACCAACAGATTACTTCGCTTCGCTCGTAATGACGGTGGTATGTCACCCTGAGCGCAGTCGAAGGGCATATACGTTCAAACTAAAGGAAGCTCGATTTCCCTTAATTTTAGATACTTTTGCAAACCCTAAGCAACGCCAATAGCAATGAATATGTTTAAAACAATTTTACCCTTTATTTTCTTACAGTGCATCTGTCCTACTTTATTTGGGCAATTGGTGAACATTGAATCGAAAAGGATGCAGAAAGATTCCATCCGCTTTGCCCTTAAAAGTGATGTTCTGTTGGATTATACCGATAATAATGGGGATTATATTTTTCAAATAGGCTCCAACCTCACTACCCAACTAAAATCAAAGAATTTAAAGAAAATCTACTTTTTTATAGGTAATTATAACCTAATTCGTAGCCAAGATCAGGATTTTCAGAACTCTTGGTTTTTTCATTTGCGTTACAATCAAAAACTGTCCGACTTGTGGCGGCTAGAAGCTTTTGTCCAAAATCAAAACAATACCTTGTTAACCATTACCAGTAGGAACTTGGTCGGTGCAGGTATCCGGTTAAAATTCATTTCGACCCAACATACGAAAGCATATTTCGGAAATTCATACATGTATGAGATAGAAGAAATAGATGCCACCAATCAACGGTTCTTTAACCACAGGAATAGCAGTTACCTGTCTATAAACCAGTCTTTTAAAAACACCAAACTCGATGTAACGGGGACGGTCTATTTTCAGCCCTTATATGACTACATCGGGAATCATCGGATACTATGCCAATTAAAAGCGGAATTGCCTATAACGGAAGTCATCAGCCTTTCTGCCCTATACAATTATTTTTACAGCAGTTTTTCTCCTACTGCCGAAAACGATAGATCTTCCAACCTGAGTTTTGGGCTTACGTTTACGATTTAGATTGATATTTATGGTAGAAGTCCTTCCCCGATAACGGGGCGGTCGAATTAAAGGAAGGACTATTTAAACCATCTTTGCGAAGTACGAAGCAAACTATGTGTTTCGTGTTCCCAACCAACAGATTACTTGGCTTCACTCGCAATGTCAATTGTATGTCACCCTGAGCGCAGTCGAAGGACGAGTTGCCAAAATGCAACTTGAATTTCTACAAACCAAAAAACATCCCACTAAAAAACCCTAACTCCCTCATAGTAAAAGAACTAAAATACCTTGCTTAAAATTGTGAATATCTATTCTCTTTTTTATGAAATCAGCAAATGGTTGAACCCTATATTTGGCACCCCTAAAACAAGATGATATGAGTGCAACATGGTATGAGTGTAAAGTAAAATATAGAAAGCTGGATGAAGCTACAGGCATGCAAAAGGTAAAGACCGAACCTTTTTTGGTGGATGCCATCTCCTATACCGAAGCGGAAAGTAGAATAACCCAAGAAATGTCGGCCTATTTAAGTGATAGCGATGAAATCAAGATCACCAATATTAAAGTGGCCAATTTTGCGGAAATACACCCTTTCGAAAATTCCGATCGGTGGTTTAAATCGAGGGTGTCGTTAATTGCTTTTGATGAGGAAAGTGGAAAAGAACGCAAGTCGAACCAGTATTTGTTGATACAGGCCAATGATGTCAAGGAAGCCTATGATAATACCATTAGTGTGATGAGAGATACCATGGGCGATTACACCGTTCCCGCTATATCGGAATCGCCTATTATGGATGTGTTCCCGTATTTTTCTGGCGAAGAAGGGGAATTGGAGCGCGTGGAAAAATTTACAGCCCTAAAAGATTCTATATCAGTAGAAAATACAATGGATGAAGCCATGGAAATGGCCGATGTCCTTGAACCCAATACTGAGCAAGGGAATTGAAGTAAGCACCGAAATTGAGGAAGTTAAAGGTTGTCTAAAAAAATGGATTTTAGCTTTTTGTCATATTGAGCGCAGTCGAAAAACTTTTATAATCAAGAAGTTAGAATTATCGATTGCGCTCGAAATGACAAGGGCTTAGCTTTTTTTAGACTGCCTTTTTATTTTTTAATATCCTGCCGCCTGTCCGTCTTTACGGGATTCCGATGCTCCTGTATAAACTTTTTTAGCTACATCGACCCCTATGGCTTGATACCCACCATAAATACCCACGGCAAAAGCGATACGATGCCCTTTTTTACGTAATTCACGAATTGTTTTATAGTCGAATCCACTTTCAAGGTTCAGTGTTCCGCCATTGGCCATGATGGAACCGGTAGGCTGTGAACTACCACTATGACGCATGCGGGGAGCATCTCCGGCTTCTTGTAGATTCATGCCAAAGTCCACCATATTAATTACTATTTGTGCATGTCCTTGTGGTTGCACAGCGCCCCCCATCAGTCCAAAACTCAAGTAAGGTGCACCGTCCTTGGTGATAAATGCAGGAATAATGGTATGAAACGGTCTTTTGCCCGGCTCTAGCGCATTGGCGTGGTCTTTATTCTGGACATTGAACATTTGACCCCTATTTTGAAGTACAAAGCCCAGGCCATCTGGAACCATACCTGAAGCAAACTCCGAATAGATACTTTGAATCAGCGAAACGATGTTCCCATCCCTATCGGCAACGGTCAAATAGGTAGTGTTCCCACTTTCGATTTCAAAATCTCCGGCAGGATAGGTGTCGGCAGCTACATCCATATCAATCATTTCACGTTGCTTTGCAGCATATTCTTTAGACAGGAGTTGATGTAATGGTATTTCATTAAAGTCCGGATCAGCATAGAACTTGGCTCGGTCTTCATAGGCCAATTTTTTGGCTTCGGTTAGTACATGGAGATAATCGGGACTTCCAAAACCCATTGACGCGATGTCATAACCCTCCATAATATTCAGCATTTGCAAGGCTGCGGTACCTTGTCCATTGGGTGGTAATTCCCAAATATCATAGCCTCTATAGTTAATGGAAACCGGTTCTGTCCAATTTGAAGTGTGGTCGGCGATATCATCGTAGGATAGAAAACCGCCATGTTTTTTCATATAATCGGAAATGGATCTTGCAATCTTTCCTTTATAAAATGCATCCCTACCTTTTTTTGAAATTAATTCATAGGTATTGGCTAAATCCGGATTTTTAAAGATTTCCCCTTTTCTAGGTGTCCTCCCATTCATCATGTACGTTTCTTCAAAACCGGGTTGATCCTGCAGTGCTTTATAACTGGATTCCATTTCATAGGCAATGACTTCTGAGACTGGGAAACCGTTTCGGCCATATTCGATTGCAGGTTTGAGAAGTTCTTCCATAGAAAGTTTACCGAATTTTTCATGCAGGGCAAACCAACCATCTACACAACCAGGAACAGTGACCGGTAAGGGCCCATAGAAAGGAACATAGTTCATTTCATTCTCTATAAAATAATCGATGGAAAGGGATTTTGGCGAACGACCACTGCCGTTGAACCCCGATAATTTTTGTTCTTCGGCATCCCAAACAATGGCAAATATATCGCCGCCAATACCACAACTTGCGGGTTCTACCAAGCCCAGCACGGCATTGGCGGCAATAGCTGCATCCATAGCACTTCCCCCCTTTTTTAAAATATCCAAGGCTACTTGGGTGGCTAAAGGTTGACTGGTAGCGACCATACCGTTCTGGGCAATGATTTCAGAACGCGTAGTAAAGGTTTCACCAGTAAGTCGGTCTTGACCGCATAATGCCGTACTTATCGAAAGGAACAGCAGCAAGTTTAAAATCTTTTTCATATAGCAGCGTAGAGTTGAATTTAAAACTAACAAAAAAGAAAAGCTAAACAAACGGAAGTAAGTATTTTTATTGTGTTATAATTTCAGAATTCGTTTTCGGACAAAAGTAAATTTGAAACCAAAAATAAGATAGGATAACCATATTCTGCAAATCAAAAACCCGATAGGTAACTATCGGGTCATTATTTAAATTTGAATCTACACGGTTATTTGGTCAACAATACATCATTGATGACATGAATAACACCGTTGGATGCTTTTACATTTCCTAAGACCACTTGGGTTCTATTTCCCTTTTCATCCCTTAAGATGATCTGGTCATTTTTAATACTAGCGGTTATTTCTTTGCCGGCAACCGTAGTAAAAGAATACCTCCCTTGTGCCCCATTAATTGCCTCCACTAGTTTATCGGTCGTTATTTGCCCAGACACTACGTGGTATTTTAATACATTGGTCAGTAACTCCTTGTTTTCTGGCTTTCCTAATTCAGCTATTGATAGATTTTTTGGTAATTTGGTAAAAGCATTGTTTGAGGGTGCAAAAACTGTGTAATTGCCGGGTTCCGATAACATCTTATCCAATTCGGCGGCTTTTATGGCAGAAATCAATGTAGATAGTTCTTCATTTCGTCCAGCTACCGAGGCGATGCTGGTTGCCATCATTTCTTTCTTCTTGGTCTCTTCCTTAGTCTTAGCTGCTTCCGCATCCATTACGGCTTCTTCCATGGCTATTTTATCTTCCATGGCTTTATTTTCAGCATCTATTTTTTCTTGGTCCTTACATGAGCCCAAGGAAATAAGTACAACTGCAATAAGTGCTAAAATTTTAAAATTTTTAGGTATCATAATTTTTTGTTTACACTATATACGTAATAATACCTAGAATAGATTGCGGAATTTTTACTCCAAGTAATAAAATCGCATGAAAACTTAGATAAATCCTTAAATATATTAATATATCCTCAAAATATAAGGAGATTTTCAACACGATAACCAGACTTAGAGACTGTTTGGGTTTTTGTAATTGGAATTTTTATAGGTCATTTTTGATTCAGTTTAAGGCGAGCCCGACGGTTCAGGGTAACGAAGAATTGTGCAAAAAGGGACATAAAAAATATTTGATAAATTTCCAAATAGTCGGTTAATCCATTTAAAAAATATTTCCCTATTTACGGTATTGGCATCGTCTTGTCCACTTAATGGATACAAGTCAATCCCGTATCTTTAATCTACTTCTTAAAAACATTGATTGCCTACTTAGAATTGTTCGATAGAGAGATGCTAAGAAACTATTTACTGCAAAAAACAACGCTACATCAAGGCAATCCCCTGCTTGGCTTGATAAAAGGTAAACCCGATCCAAGTGGCGTACACTCCCGCAAAAATTGTAACAACAATGAGCAGATTTCTTTACAGTGGTTGAAACAAATTTAAGTTGTAACTTGTTTTTTGGATTTTATGGCTTTGATTATCATAAAGAGTAAAAACCCGATAGGTCCGAACATGAACGTACCCAATAGGCAAAATGCCATCAAAACTTGGTGTAGACCCACTTGTTTATTCTGTTCCAGAATCCACATTCCGACTAAAAGGTCAAACGCAAGGTAATGCACCCAACCGGCGAGGACTGCAGTTTCTTCCGTAAATAATGCCATAACGGATTCTAGGGTTCCGAAGTCCATCATGCCACCGACCATCAACGCCTGAAAAATGTACACAGCATAAATAAGTGATAGTGCCAAAGGAATTACTTTATAGTCCATCAGGAAATTGGTGACCTTCCATTTGGGAAGCAGTACCATTAAAATCCACATGGGTAAGGCTAATATATTGACAATGGAGAAAACAGTGGTTGGTGTCATAATAATCGGTTTAAAGGTTAAAAAATGATTTTATTGCAATGGAAAGTAAACAAAAAAAGCACCTACTGTTTAAAATTGGTGCCGAACTGAATTTTAAAATGCATCCCATATCTAATCAGTCCTTTACAAAGACCATACAGTGTTGCCATGGAAGATTGGGAATGTTCCTTTCTAATTTTAACCCAGCAGCTTTCATTTCTTTAACGGCTTGGGCTTCAGTCATTTTATGAAGTTCCTTGATAGGAACTGAGGCATCTTCCCCACGGTATTCAATAAGGTACAATTGGGCTTTGGGACGCATTGCCTTTTTGATGGATTGTATCATTTCCAATGGAAAATTGAATTCGTGGTATACGTCCACCAGCAATACCTTATCTACGGAATTTTCAGGTAGGTTGACACTTTGTTCGTCTCCTTGTACTAAAGTTATGTTCTTGTAGGGCCCTGCTTCTTTTTTTGTGGCCATGGCCGCTAGCATTTCAGATTGGATATCCACCGCATAAATGAGTCCGCTTTTCGCCATTGGGGCCATTTTAAAAACATGGTAACCAGAGCCTGCACCTATATCCGCAATAGTATCCCCAAGCTGAATATTCATGTTTTTAAGCAGTTTGGACGTATTCTCCTCTTCTTCCCTTTCGGAGCGCTCCAACCATCCCATACCTTGATACCCCATAACGTGTGCAATCTCACGGCCCTTATACCATTTTCCAATGCCATTTGGGTCTCCCGCCTTATAGTTATAAATTTCATCCGATTCTTTTTTAACTTCCGTCTGACCCTTGCAGTGGTAATTGGATACTGTTAGCGTAAACAGAAATATTAGTTGAATAATTTTATTCATTTTTGAA
>JBBSKR010000177.1:0-7462 GCA_038256135.1 Flavobacteriales bacterium
AAAACCTTGCAAATCATAAGATTAGCAAGGTTTTGGTCTCGGATGGTACACCGATTGGTGACCTGGCCGGGGCTCGAACCCGGGACCCTCTCCTTAAAAGGGAGATGCTCTACCAACTGAGCTACCAGGTCAAAAGCATTTAAGGATATTTTCCCTCATTGCGGGTGCAAATATAAGTTGATTACTTTATTTTACAAGACCTTTTTACGATAAATTTCTTTTTTTTTGAAATCGTATTTATTTAGTCCAATTTTGTAGAAATGGAGATGGTAAAAATAGTCTTGATAGGGTATATGGGAAGTGGTAAGTCCACTATTGGTAGAATAGTTGCTAATCATTTGAATATTAAATTTTTAGATTTGGATGACTATATAGTTCATGCAGAAAGTATGACAGTAGCTTCCATTTTTAAGGAAAAGGGGGAGCTATATTTTAGAAAAAAAGAACATCAATATCTTTCGGAAATTTTATTGAAAGAATCAAGTTTTGTCCTTTCAGTGGGTGGCGGTACACCATGTTTTGGCAATAATATGGAGTTGATCAATGAAAACACCGTCAATTCATTTTATATCAATGTCGGGATACCTGAACTTGCGGAACGACTCATACCAGAAAAAAATGATAGACCGCTTATAGCACATGTACAGGATTCCGAACTACCTGAATTTATAGGAAAGCATCTTTTTGAACGGAGCTTTTATTATAATCAAGCACATCATACCATTAAGAGTAACGAAAAATCGCCCACCGAATTGGCTGAGGCCATCGTTAATAGCTTAGTCTAAGAAAACACGGTCATTTTTATTTTCAAAACGGACATTCACGTGCTCTTGCAGGGAGGTGGACAAAGAAATACCCTTGTAATCGGCTTTGACCGGGTACTTTTTATGATTACGGTTAACTAAAACAGCAGTTTTAAGTTGTTTTAAAGGAGTTTTAAGAAAATAGTGTACCCCATAAATTAAAGTGGTGCCTGAATTTAGAACATCATCTACAAGCACAACAGATTTATTTATAAACTCTTTTTCTTTCATGGAAGTAGAGACCCCACTTTGCAGTGGATCCCGTTTATCCATCATAACCTTACACAGTGTAATTCTGGCTTTGGTGATTTTTTTTAGGGTAGTAACTAGTTTTTTTGCAAAATGGAGACCGCCACCATCAATACCAGCTACGATTATCTCCTCTTCATGAACATTTGCCTCATAAATTTGATAGGCAATACGCTCTATTTTATGTTGAATCTGTAAATGTGAAAGTATGGTATGTTCCATCGGCGTACGATTAAAAGAACTAAGATAGGTATGTTTTTAAAAGTAATGCTATTCCGCTACGTCTTTAGAAGCATTGGGGTTTTCAGAAGTTTCCGATTCTATTTGGTTGGAAGGGGTGTCCAAGAATTCATCAATTTCCCTTCTATCCTTTTTGGTAGGTCTCCCAATCCCTTTTTTACGATAGTATTCCTTTGAATACTGTAAAAGCTCATTGTGTTCAAAGGCCTCTTTTGGTGTAGTATCCTTACGATATATATCTACCAATTTGGCCCCTACACGGCTTTCTGGAATATCCAAAACCGTAAATGTATAGTTGATCTGATTTTTACGAACCGTGACTTCATCCATGGGAAAAACTTCCCTGCCCGGTTTGGCGGTTTGGCCATTAATTTTGGCATGACCTTTTTTACAAGCCGTCGTTGCAATGTTCCTGGTCTTAAAATAACGTGTGTTCCACAAGAATTTATCTATGCGCATTATCGGTACAATTCTTTGTTAACTTCCCAACAAAAATAGGGGAAAATTGTATCTTGCGCGCTTAAAATAGATAATTGATGAATTTGAAAAATGCCTATTTAATTCTTTTGGCCTTATTTGTTTTGGGTTCTTGCAGAAAAGATGATGAAGCAATTGGTGAAGTAGTGCCCCCAAGGTTATTGAGTGAAGTAGCTGCGGAGGATGACGCAGAAATTGTAGAATTCCTGAAAACACATTTTTATAATAAGGAGGAATTTGATGCCCCCCCTGCCGGATTTGATTTTAAAATAAAATTTGATACCATTGCTGGTGAAAATAGCACAAAGCCGGCTATTTATGGTAGTCCTAATTTGATAACAGAAACCATAACCGTGATATCCTCTAACTTCGGTAGGGATGACGGTGAAGTGGTTGACCATAAGTTATATATTTTAGTAGTACGACAGGGAGTGGTTGAGGGAAAGCCAACAATTGGGGATTTCTCAATTCTTAGGTATGAAGGGTCTTTGTTGAACGGAAAATTATTTGATGCATCTTCAAACCAACCCGTTCGTTTCAACCTTTCTTCAGTGGTAAGGGGTTTTGGAAATGGCATGGAATATTTTCAAACGGGAGAAGGGCCTATAGCTAACCCTAATGGCACTGTAAGTTATGAAGGCTATGGCATTGGGGCCATTTTTATTCCGTCTGGCCTAGGTTACTTTGATCGCCCTCCCAACCCGATTATTTCTGCTTATTCTCCATTGGTTTTTAAAGTTGATGCTTTTGATTACGAACCGGATTCCGATTTCGATGGGGATGGGATACCTTCCATTTTGGAAGATTTAAATAATAATGGAAATCTTAATGATGATAATACCGATGGTGAATCTGAACCTTTCGGAGTGTATTTGGCCAATTTTAATGATACCGACGACGACAATGATGGTATTTTAACCATTGATGAAATAGAATTGGATGCGGATGGGAATTTTGTTGGTTTCAGGGATACCGATGGTGATGGTATTCCCGATCATTTGGATAATGATTCGTAAATTTCAGTGTTAAGATTCCTCGACACTTGGGTCGGGGTTCCCTATCTACCTCTCCTTGGGAGAGGTCAGAACTGCCATTTTCGGCAGTTCTGGGTGAGGTAAAATACATTACTGAATGTGCGTGATGGTTTTTGGCCCCAATGCTAAACAGATCCCGAATCATCGGGAGGCGAAATATCACTATGGCTCATAGGATACGAGGATAGTCGGTCTCAAGAAATTTTTTATTTTCTTTTAGGATAAAAAAAGCCTCCCAAGAACGAATCTTAGGAGGTTTTTAATTTTGCATCAAACTTCATTACAAAGCCAATGACAAACTTAAAATAAGTTGATCGGGCCTAGTATCAATTCTGCTTTGTCCAACATTGGTATTGGTGTTGATAAACGTAGCCTCGTTATCACTGAAACCACGTTCATAGCGTAAATCAATGCCCAATTTGCCTAGATTGACTCCTGCCCCTATATTCATGCCAACAGTTAAATCGTTTTCAACATCGTCTATGGTGATACCGTCAAATTCGGTTTTCAAAATATATTGAAAGGCAGGACCCGCGAAAACATGTAAGGGTCCAATAACCTTTAAACCTAACAATACGGGAATATCCAATTTACTCATGTTGAAATCATCGCCGTTATAATCAGATTTTGTTTTGGTATATACCAATTCGGGTCTCAAGTAAACTCGAGAAGCACCAATTTTGCCGAAAATTCCTAAGTGATAACCAACGTTTCGATCTGGATTTCTGGCCGCATCTCCTGCAGATTCAAAATAATCGCCATTGGCACTATAATTCAATCCCCCTTTTATTCCAAATCCTGTACCACTTTGTGCACTGGCGGACAAGCCCATGAAGGCTAAAGCCGCAATTAAAACTGTTTTTTTCATATTTTTTTGTTTAATGGGAAACAAGTCGCAATAACAATACCAAATGTTCCCTTTCTCGTTATACCTTCAAAACGTAAGGGAAATATCTTTATTGTTTAGCTATTCTTTTGAGTCAAGCTTCGTTTTATTGAGCCATTTTTTGAGGCTAATCGGGTTTAATTGCTGCCAGAACATCTTTGGTTTTTATTAAGTTTTTCCCACTGGCAGTTCATTATATTTGCAACTAGATTTAGAAAATTTGAAGTTTACATTACATACAACCGACCCACAATCAAAAGCCAGGGCAGGAACAATCGTTACGGATCATGGCGTAATTGAGACCCCCATTTTTATGCCGGTGGGTACGGTAGCATCCGTAAAAGCGGTGCATCAAAAAGAATTGAAAGAGGAAATCAATCCAGACATTATTCTAGGAAATACCTACCATCTTTTCCTTCGGCCCAAAACGGATATTTTACAAAAAGCGGGGGGAATTCATAAGTTTATGGGTTGGGACCGGAATATCCTTACCGATAGTGGTGGGTATCAAGTGTATTCCTTATCCGCCAATAGAAAGATAAAAGAGGAGGGGGTGAAATTTAAATCGCACATTGATGGCTCCATGCATATGTTCACGCCTGAGAATGTAATGGAAATTCAACGTGTTATTGGTGCCGATATTATTATGGCCTTTGATGAATGTACCCCTTATCCATGCGAATATAATTACGCCAAAAGGTCTATGCATATGACTCATAGGTGGTTAGATCGATGCATCGATCATTTGGAAAAAACGCCATTTGCCTATGATTATGAACAAACTTTTTTCCCGATTGTCCAAGGCTCTACCTATAAAGATTTAAGAAGGCAATCTGCTGAATATATTGCGAATGCAGGGGCAGAAGGTAATGCTATTGGAGGTCTTTCCGTTGGGGAACCGGCCGAGGAAATGTATGGCATGACCGAAGTGGTCTGTGAAATTTTACCTGAAGATAAACCTAGGTATCTAATGGGAGTAGGAACACCCATTAATATTTTGGAAAATATAGCCTTGGGTATCGATATGTTCGATTGTGTGATGCCGACCAGAAATGCTAGGAACGGCATGTTGTTTACGGCTCATGGTACCATTAACATTAAAAATAAAAAATGGGAAGATGATTTTTCACAATTGGATGAAATGGGTACTACTTTTGTGGACAGGGAGTATTCCAAAGCGTACCTCAGGCACTTGTTTGCCGCCAATGAGTATTTGGGCAAGCAAATAGCTACAATCCACAACTTAGGATTTTATATGTGGCTGGTACGGGAAGCTCGAAAACACATTGTAGAGGGTGATTTTAGGGAGTGGAAGAACATCATGGTAAAACAAATGGATAAAAGGCTATAATGCTTTCAATAATAGATAAATACATACTAAAAAGATATTTGGCGACCTTTGCGTTGATGCTCTTGTTGTTCATTCCCATAGGTATTATGGTGAATTTGGCGGAACAGATCGGGAAAATGATCGATAACGAGGCTCCATTGAACGAGATTGTGATGTATTACGTAAATTTTACGATTTACATCGGCAATTTATTGTTTCCGATTTTTCTATTCCTATCCGTTATATTCTTCACTTCAAAGTTGGCCAATAATACAGAAATCGTTGCTATTTTAAGTTCTGGGGTATCGTATGGGAGGTTTTTAAGACCTTATATCATAGGTGCTACCTTAATAGCTATTTTAATGTTCTTTATGACGATGTTCATTGTACCCAACGCAAGTGTCGGTTTCAATGAATTCAAATTCAAATACTTAAAAAAGGGTAAACAGGATAGGGTTACCAATAATATCTTCAACCAGCTCAATGAAACCGATTTTATTTACGTGAGCAGTTTTGATCCGGCCAGGCAATTGGGGCACAATTTTACCTTTGAACGCTTTGATGGGAACAATGAGTTGGACTTTAAAATATCGGCAGCCAATATACGCTGGGTCGAAAAGGATTCCAGCTATAGATTAACTTCCTATAAGAAAAGAAAAGTGCTTGGTGATACGGCCATCATAGAAAGTAAACGAAGATTGGATACCATCTTCGCCTTTGAAATAGGAGACCTAACCCCGGTATCTTATGTTGCGGAAACAAAAAATCTTTTTGAACTGGATTCCTTTATCCAAGATCAGAAAAGGAAGGGAGCTTCCAACATTAACACGTATATTTTGGTCAAATACAAACGTTGGGCACTTCCGTTAACGGCCTTTATTTTGACTATAATAGCCGTATCGGTATCCTCGGTAAAAAGGAGAGGGGGAATGGGGGTCAACTTGGCCTTTGGCATCCTGGTAGCCTTTGTATTTATTTTTTTTGATAAGGTTTTTGGGACTCTTGCGGAACAATCCGGGTTTTCGCCCTTGCTCGCAGTAGTTATACCGAATGTTGTGTTTGGGTTCTTGGCATTTTATCTACTACAAAATGCCAAAAGATAGAATACTCAATTTACTGCACTTACACTTTATTGTATTTATTTGGGGCTTTACAGCGATTCTGGGCAAGTTGATTTCCCTAGAATCCTTACCCTTGGTGTGGATCAGGATGGGGTTGGCAACGCTGTTTATATCCCTATATATTTACGTGACAAAATATAGCTTAAAAGTATCAAGGAAAACACTCCTATGGCTCTTGGGAGGGGGTGTTGTAGTAGCGCTACATTGGGTCACTTTCTTTTTGGCGATTAAGGTTTCCACGGTATCCGTAGCCTTGGCGATGATGTCGACCGGAGCATTTTTTACGGCACTTATGGAACCATTTTGGTATCGTCGTAAAATAATAGGGTATGAAATCTTTTTCGGCTTTTTGGTAATCATTGGACTTTACCTGATCTTTAAGGTGGAGACAGAGTATGTATTTGGCATGGGCGTTGCACTAATTTCCGCATTTTTGGCGGCCGTTTTTTCACTGATCAATGGGAAACTTGTACAAAACCATAGGCCTTCGGTTATTTCTTTTTATGAACTGGGAGTAGGGGTACTTTTCTTAACCATCATATTGGGGTTTAAAGGAGATTTGGGTCCGCAATTGCTAAAACTTCCTCAAACGGACTGGATATACTTGGTCATACTGGCCCTTATTTGTACGGCATATGCCTTTATTGCATCAGTAAAGATAATGCGGGTCTTAACTCCATATACGGTTATGCTAACAACGAATTTGGAACCGGTTTACGGTATACTATTGGCCTGGTTCATATTTGGTTCTGAAGAAAAAATGAAACCCATGTTTTATGTGGGGGCATTGATCATACTCTCAACCGTAATAGCGAATGGTATTTTAAAACAGAGAGCGAATATTAAAAAGAGGGTGCCCAAAATTTAGCTTTTAAAGTTTTATCTTTGACCCGCAACTAACGAAACTGTATTGAAATATGGAATATTTGGATTTTGAACTTCCCATTAAGGAATTGGAAGAGCAATTGGACAAGTGCATGGTTATTGGAGAGGAAAGTGATGTTGATGTTACGGAGACCTGTAAACAGATAGAGAAAAAACTTGATGATACCAGAAAGGAAATCTACAAAAACCTTACCGCTTGGCAGCGTGTACAGCTTTCCAGACACCCGAATAGACCTTATACCCTTGATTATATCAAAGCAATTTGTGGCGATACTTTTTTAGAACTTCATGGTGATCGCACGGTAAAGGATGATAAGGCAATGATCGGGGGTTTGGGTAAAATAGGGGATCAAAGCTATATGTTCATTGGCCAGCAAAAAGGCTATAATACCAAGACCAGGCAGTACAGGAATTTTGGTATGGCCAATCCAGAAGGA
>JBBSKR010000178.1:0-7447 GCA_038256135.1 Flavobacteriales bacterium
AATAGCTTGTTGAATTCGTGTCCTTAACGCAGATTTAACTAATAAGGTATTCGACGCGGAGGGATAGGTCCTATTGGATAAAAACACATAAACAATTTCTTCTTCCGGGTCTGCCCAAGTATATGTACCCGTAAATCCGCTATGTCCGAAACTCTTTCTGGAAACACAACCGCAAGTAGGCCCCGCTTGATCCAACTCGGGTTTATCAAAGCCTACTCCCCTGCGTACGTTCTCGTCACAGAAATAACAGGTATTGAATTTTTTTACGGTTCTAGAATCAAAAAATTTAGTGCCGCCATAATACCCGTCCTGCAAATACATTTGCATGATCTTGGCAATATCGTTCGAATTACTGAAAAGTCCGGCATGCCCCCCTACGCCACCCTGCATGGCTGCCCCCATGTCATGTACATAACCCTGGACGGTTCCGTATCGGTAATAATCGTCTTCCTCCGTTGGGACTATTTTATCCCTCTCAAATTTATTCAAGGGAATATAGCTGGTGTAATTTGCACCTATTCTGCTATACAGAAAAGTATCGGTAAGGTAATCCAACGATTGCCCGTAGTTTTTTTCGATGACCTTTTTCATGACGTAATACGGAACATCACTATAGCGGTACCGGTTCGATTTTAAGTCTTGTCTACCAATTCTATTGTAAATGGAATCTTGATAGGCATCAGCCAAATAAAGCTGATCATAGACCTTGGTCGAAAAACCCGGCAATGGTGCGTTTCGATAAAACTCTCCCGATGGTTTTCGATCCTTATCCAATGTTTTTATGTAAAACGGTATCCATGCGGGTAATCTACCATAGTGGGATAAGGCTTTGAGCACCGTAACGTTTTTAATTCCCGTACCGGAATAATTGGGGACCAATTTTTCAAAGGTGTCATTGAGTTCAATTTTGCCTTCCTCCTCCATTTTCATCACCATGGGCAATGTTGCCAATATCTTGGTCAGCGATGCCAAATCATAAATGTAATCGTTGGTGACATTTACCTTAGATCCATAGGTGGGTTTACCAAAACTTTTCCGATATACCACTTTTCCCTTGCGTGCAATGAGAATTTGGGCCCCCGGGAACATCAAACTATCCAAACCATCATTTACCAGACGATCTACTTTTCCCAGGCCTTTTGAACTTAGACCGACCCGTTCAGGTATGCTATAGCCCAGCCTATTTAACGATTCTGTTGCTACTCCTGTATTGAAAGGAAATTCGGCGCTTGCGCTAACCGGTAATTTTCCTGTCGCCCCAATGGCCCCAAAAAGAACTTCGGCAGTTTTTTCCTGTGCAATAGCACTATTTTGATAGGCCATAACCACAGCATCAATACTTTGAAACGTAGCGATATTCGACAAAGCATAGGGTTTTGCAAATACACATAGAATCAGATTTGAGGTTCTTTCATTGGCGATTTCCTGCAACCATTCCAATTCCTGTGTTGAAAATTCATAGGGCTTCCACGGACTTTCATTGCTTTTATGGTGACCGATAATCACCAGGTTATATTCCTTCAACTTGATTTTTAAAGTGTTTATATCAACGGCATCCACTACCGTAACCTTGGCATAATTATTCAGCGCATTTAAAAATGACTCGTTGTCATCATCGCCAAATTTGACGTAAGCTATTTTTTTATTATCCAAGTTTTTAATCCCAATCAGGTCCAACTTGTTTTTGACTACGGTGATGGCATTTTCTATGGCCTCTTCATAAACAATATCATTTTCCAGCGCATTTAAGTCCTGATATATATTTTCAAGAACAATCGGACTATACCTATGAAGCCCAGCTTTGTATTTTGCCATTAAAATTTTCTTGACCGAATAGGCCAATCGTGCTTCGGTCAATCTTCCTTTTTCGTAGGCTTTGGTCAATTTTTTTTTGGCACTTACAATATTTTCCGGCATCAAAAGCATATCATTGCCCGCCATAAAGGCCGCCAGTTCCACATCCCCATCAACCCCTTGGGTCGAAACACCTTTCATATTGAGCGCATCGGTAAAAATCAGACCTTCATAACCCAATTCCTCTTTCAGGATTCCTGAAATAATCTGTTCCGAAATAGAGGAAGGCATACCTTCTTTAAGCTCTAGGGCCGGTACTTCTAAATGAGCGACCATAATACTGCTCAAACCCGCATTTATAAGTTTTTTGAAGGGATACAGTTCCAAACTATCCAAGCGTTCCCTTGTAAACGGTATGACCGGTAAATTATGGTGTGAATCCACAGCCGTATCGCCATGGCCGGGAAAATGCTTCCCATTGGCCAATACCTCTGCTCGCTCCATGCCCTTTACAAATGCGATACCTTTTTGCACTACATTCTCCCTATTCTCCCCGAAAGAACGGTTCCCGATGATGGGGTTTTTAGGATTGGTATTGATATCCAAATCCGGCGCAAAATTAATATGGACCCCAAGTCTTTTTGCATGCTTTCCTATTTGATAGCCAACCTTTTCAACGATGCTACTATCCTGAATCGCCCCTAAGGTCATGTTCCAAGGAAAAGCATAGGTTGAATCCAAACGCATGGATAGTCCCCATTCGGCATCCATTCCGATCAATAGCGGTATTTTTGAAACCGATTGATATTCATTGGATAATTTAGCCTGACGCACAGGACCACCCTTAGAAAAAATAACGCCGCCCAAATGTTCTTTGATAATCAGATTTTTAATCTGATCGGTAGCCTGTTTATTTTGGCTTGAAGCTACACTTACCATAAACAATTGCCCCAATTTCTGATCTAAGGTCATTTGGTCATACTGCGTAGCCACCCAGCTTTGCTGAGCAAGACTATCGGCCGTAACCAAGGGATTTTGGGCAAAAAGCCCAAAACAACCTATTAAACCAAAAATGATAACAAAAATAAAGCGCATAATGGTATATGTATGGAGATAACTAGAATGCAATGAAATTATTGTATTTCATCGATAAAACCCTATGACTAAAAGGGATTTGGAAGAAAGTTCTTATAGAAATCGGGCATGCCAACTTTCGGAAGCAGGAACCTCCCAATGCTCAAGGTATTCGCCTTTATTGGTCACCAAATTATTAAACACGATCGTGTTTTTAGAAATAGCCTTTTGTTTGGCCATGGCCTTGAAGTCAATAAGTGTTTTATAGGCAACAAATTCCCCTTGCTTGTAGGAAACATTCATTTTATCAAGTAACAACACATCGTATTTTTTTTCCAGATGCTGTATAAAATGTACCGAAGCGTCAATGGAACAACCTGTGGCATTTTGAGCACTTTGATCCAATGCCAAAATAATAAACCGTTTATACTTAATCTCATACCCCGCCTTCAAATTGTTTCCGTGGGCGGTCCAAGTTTCCAAAAATACATCGAGATCCGAACGAATTTCCATCAATTCAGCTTCGGTAAACGATCTATTGCATTGATAGATCCAGACTCTGGCAGCTTCGGGTAATGTGTTAAATTCTACTAGCAAATTTTTTTATTTATTTATTTAAAGAATACATTGTGGTTTATAGATCTTCGGCGGTTGCAATGAGTTCGGCTATATCCATTACGGCAATCGAATCTTCCTTTTCCTTATTCTTTACACCATCGGTCATCATGGTATTACAGAAAGGACATCCTGCGGCAATAATCTCCGGTTTGGTTTCCAAGGCTTGTTCGGTCCGTTCAATGTTCACATCCTTATCCCCTTTTTCCGGTTCCTTGAACATTTGAGCCCCACCGGCGCCACAACACAGCCCCCGTTGTTTGCAACTCTTCATTTCCACCAACTCGGCATCCAACTTTCGAATCAAATCCCTCGGGGCTTCATATATACCATTTGCCCGTCCTAAATAACATGGGTCGTGGAATGTAATCCGTTTTCCTTTGAACATTCCGCCTTCCATAGCAATGCGTCCTTCCGTAAGCAACTGTTTCAAGAACTGGGTGTGGTGCACCACCTCATAATTACCTCCCAATCCTGGATATTCATTTTTTATGGTGTTAAAACAATGGGGACAGGCCGTAACTATTTTCTTTATTTCATAGGCATTGAGTACCTCGATATTGGTAACGGCCTGCATTTGAAACAAAAATTCGTTTCCAGCGCGTTTAGCCGGATCCCCCGTACAACTTTCTTCCGTTCCCAATACGGCAAAGGATACGTTCGCCTTATTCAATATCTTTATGAAGGCTTTCGTTATTTTTTTGGCCCTATCGTCAAAACTACCGGCACATCCTACCCAAAATAAAACTTCAGGTACCGTTCCCGCTGCAAAAAGTTCTGCCATTGTTGGCACTTTTAATTCACTCGCCATATCGATCTTTAAGATTCTTTACTCCAATTTAAACGGTCCATTTGATTAAATGGCCAAGGTGCTCCGTTGTTCTCAATATTACCCATCATATTGTTCAAATCTGTTGGGGCAGCAGACTGTTCCATGACAAGATATTGCCTCATATCCATAATGATGGACAAGGGATCTATACTTACCGGACAAGCTTCTACACAGGCGTTACATGTGGTACATGCCCATAATTCCTCACGGGTAATATAATCGTCCAACAACTGCTTTCCATCTTCCTTGAACTCGCCATTGTTATTGCCCATGTTGTTGCCCACTTCTTCCAAACGGTCACGGGTATCCATCATGATTTTTCGGGGCGATAATTTTTTACCTGTTTGGTTGGCAGGACATTCCTCGGTACAGCGGCCGCACTCGGTACAGGTATACGCATTTAGCAATTGAACCCAGCTTAAATCTTGAACATCGCTAGCTCCAAACTTATCCGGCACCGCAGCATCGTCATCTGCAGGCGCTGCAAAGGGATCTGCACTTGGATCCATCATCATTCGAACCTCTGCGGTTACCGAGTCCAGATTTTTGAACTGGCCTTTTGGTGCCAATCGCCCGTAATAGGTATTGGGAAATGCCAACAGAATGTGCAAATGCTTCGAATAATATAGATAGTTTAGAAAAAAGAAAATTCCGGCAATATGCAGCCACCACGCCGTACGTTCTACCACTATTAAACTTGAAATGGATACGTTTTCAAATATGGGTGCAATTAAACTGCTGACTGGAAATGCACCTGCTTTTACATAATACTCGGCTCCCATTTGCTGTAACTGATAATCGGCCGCATTCATCGTCAAAAACAGGAACATCAGCACCAGCTCAATATATAGAATAAGATTTCCATCTTGCTTGGGCCAACCCTTCATCTCAGGTTTGAGAAATCGTTTTAGGCGAATCAGGTTTCTTCTCGCCCAAAAAGCTACCACCGCAATAATGACCAGCAAGGCCAATACTTCAAAGGAAGCAATCAGAAAATCATACACAGGACCAAGGAATGCGAACAGCCTGTGCGTTCCAAAAATACCATCCAATATTATTTCAAGTACTTCTATGTTTATGATGATAAATCCAACATAGACGATAATGTGTAGCAACCCGGCTATGGGCCGTACTACCATTTTGGTCTGCCCTAACGCAATTTTGGCCATGTTTTTCCAACGCTGTGGCTTGTTATCGGAAACCGTGACATCCTTCCCAAGAAAGATATTTCGTTTTAATTTTGAAATGTTCCTTACAAAGAACCCGATGCCAACTATTAAAAGAAGAACAAAAATGATATTTGGTAGGTACTGCATACAATTATTCTTCTATTTTCTCGGCGGGATCGTCTTCCGGTAAGGTATATTCTTTTTGATTTTTACCAAAAACGGAAACATTTACGTATCGCTTCGGATTTAAACGTAAATCCTGTAACAAAAGATCCAATTCCCTGGTAGTTCTATTTAGATTGGTATATAGTTCTTTGTCCGTCATCAGTAGCCCCAAGGTACCATCGCCGTTTTCAATTTTTTGGGCCACTCTGTCCATGCTCGCCATAGTAGATTCCAAACTGGCCAAAGTGCGTCCTAATCCGGCTGCATTCAAGGAATCGGAAAGCTTGGCGAAATTTGTGGTAAGCACGTCAAAATTCTTGAAAGAATTATCTAACTTCTGCTTATTACCTTCCAAAATGGTGTTTAAAGATGCCGCACTAACGTTGAGGCTTACGATCAAATCGCTTAACCCGCTAATGACCTGCTTTAAGTCCTTTTTTGTTTTGGCATCCAACACATTATTGACATTAATGAGAACGGAATCCGCATCCGTTATGGCCGATTCAAACTTTCGCACCAATGGGGTCAATTTTTGCTGTGCCAAATCCGTTATTCCAGGTCTGGTCTCGGTTCTTAGGGTATCGCCAGATTGGGCCAGACTGGCATTATCGAATTCAGGTAAAATTTGCAATCCTTTGCCGCCGATTATTCCCGTATCATAAAGCTCTACAATACTATTTTTGGAAAATTTAAAATCATTGCCGACCGTGAAGGTCACCAATAGATTTCCTCTATCATCCAAAAATTTGATATCATTTACCTTACCAACACTGTATCCATTAATGGAAACATTGGTCCCCGATTGAAGTCCGCCCACATTAGGATAAATCGCATAAAATGTTTTACTATCGTCAAAAATAGGTGTCGACATCAAGTAGCTGAAACCCATGACAAATAATAGAATTCCTCCAATTACAATAATCCCCGTTTTTAATTCTCTAGATAGCTTCAAGAAATTATATTTTAAGTATGTTCAAAATTAGGAATAAAATTTACACTTTAGGGTGTTAATTCCGAAACCTGTTCCATCGCTTCTTTTATTGGTATACGCTCGCCCAGTTTATAAGCAACGATATATGCTGTTGAATACCCCTTATCAGCAGCCATGGATCGCATCATTTTAGCCTCCCTGTAGGATCTGGTTTCCCCATACATATAACGATATAGATTTTTAATAGGCTCTTGGGAGAGATTGGATAGCCCTTTAAAATTAGCTGGATCAAGCGGTATGTTCTTACTACTTGCCATTAATTGAATTTTGAACGTGATAGGGGCCTTATCCATTTTCAGTTCCTTTCCTACAACACTTTTTCCCACCTTATTTTCAGGTTCTTGCTGCTGTGCTTCAACAACTGCCGGTACACTTGGCGGTTCTTGTTTTTTTATTTCAGCAACCGCCTTCTTAGTATCTTTTGTTCCGATTTCCTTATTTTCAACAACCTTCTCTTTCGGTATTTCTTTCGCTACTATTTTAGCTTCCGGTTTTGTGACAGGAGGTTGAACACTTTTAGCAGTGGGTTGCACCCCTTCCTTGTAATTTAAAATTGCCTTTGCAATGGCACTTCCCATTTCGGTCTGTCCTTTGCTTGAATTCAAATACGCACCTTCGTCCCTATTCGTTAAAAAGCCCGTTTCAACCAAAACACTTGGCATAAATGTTTGATGCAATACAATAAACCCAGCCTGCTTTACCTTTCTATCCGTTCTTTTTAAAGAATTTGCGAAGTTTTCTTGAATCATGGTAGCCAAGGCTACACTTTGATCTAAAAATTCTTCTTGCATGATGGTAAGTCCGATG
>JBBSKR010000179.1:0-7446 GCA_038256135.1 Flavobacteriales bacterium
AAAGTGCCCTATACAAGATTACCTTCGGTTTTCATTGGGGAATCAAAGTTGCAAATGTCAGACCACGGGCTATCGCCCTGGTTCTTCGTTTTTGTTCCAACACCTCAAGCTATCGCTTGGGGTTTCCACAAAACAAAGAACCACGCCCCAAATGGAGCGTGGTCTGTCGAGTGTCGTGACCGTGGGAGGACAGGGTTCAAACTTTTTGATGAAAGATATTGAAACTATTATCTACAAATCAAGTCATATTAAAAGTGCCTGATTTTAATCTATCAAGAGATTTATATTTTAAATAGGAGTTGGTGTAGGGATTCCTAAAATAATCAAAAAATATTGATATCTAGATTGCGTAGTTTCTAGTTCAACTGTAAAATAACCATTAGTAGTTAGGATAATCTTACTTTAAATATTTAAACAGGTTGTCAAATACCTGCAACTCTTTTTTTCCCAAGAAAAATTAAGATGTCACCCTCAACTGTTTTTAGTTCATCTTCATATACAACTACGTTTTTGTAAATAGTCGATTTATAGTTATTGTCATCATAGCTGCAGCCAAAAATTACTAACAGGCATAAGACCGTAGGAAAGAATCTTTGTTAGTCCGTTTCCTTTCATTCTCTTTCCGCTAGAAACCGTAAATCACTCAAAGTTGTTCTTGGTGGTAAAGATGCACAGCTATTGGGAGCACAATCAATACTGGCCGGACTTTCGCCAAAATATAGTCTTACACCAAAATAATCAATACTGGCCCTAGTTGTCTCCAACTCAAACCGGAATGTGCCATCATCAGATAAAGTAATATCCCTTTCAAATAAGGTCTCATCCAGTCGGCCAATGCCCGCAACTCTTTTATTGCCAAGAAAATTTAGTGTCCCTCCTGCAACGGGTGACAGGTCGTCTTCATAAACAACTACGCCCTCGTAAATGGTAGTTTTATTATCATTATCATCGGGAAAACATGCCACCAAAAATAAAGGGCATACCAGTATCACGATCAAAAGCTTTTTCATAACATTTATTTATCAATTATCACTTTGTATTTCAACGTTTCAAAATCAGTTTTTATTTCCAAAAAGATATCGCCTTCTTTAATGCGGAGGTAAAATTGGTTTCTGCGAACTGCTGAACTCCTCCCATATTTCGGCTCCGGTCATGACTAGATAATCGGGGATATTTTCCTTCATTCTGATGTATTCTTGGTGAGACGTGTCCCCCAAATAAGCTGTGCGGCCTAAAGCCGTTATACTCCTCCTTTCGAATATCGAACTTTTTCTGGGCATCTACAAAAAAAGCACCAATAATAAGCAATACAATAAAAATCAGTAGAGATTTATAAAAATTCGAGACAATCAATTGGTCTCAGGCCTTGGCACTAAAATGGTCAAGCCCGTGTAATCATTTCCTGGTACAAAGGAACGACAGTCAATAGGGCTGCAGACCATTCCATTGGCGAAATCTGAACCCCCGATAATCAATCCAGGATTTGCTTGGTCATAAAAAGTAACTCCAATAGAGAAATTATCAATATCTGGGGTTGCTTTAAATGTCAAATTGAACTCCCCTTGGGCAGATGTGTCCAAAATTCCGTCCAAGGTTTCAATTACATTATCTCCAGCAAAAAGGACACTCTCAAAACCAACAATTCTAATAATGGCACTAGACACTGGTTCACTATTATCAGAATACAAAACCTGTCCCAGGAAAACAGTGGGCTGGACTTGTGGTTCTTAAGTTTCACTATCATCCGATTCACAGCCAGCAAACACTATTGAGACGAGAAATGCTATGGTAAAAACATGTTTATATCTAAACGCTTTCAAAACAGTTAATTGGTCTCTGGTCTTGGAACCAAAATGATTAAGTCGGTGTATTCATTGCCTGGCACAAAGGCATCACAATCAACTGGACTACAAATCATGCCATTGGCAATATCCGAGCCACCAATAATTAAACCTGGAACGTTCTCATCAAAAAAATCAACGCCAATAGAGAAATAATCAATATCTAAATCAGCCTTAAATGTCAGATAGAACTCTCCCTGCGAAGATGCATTCAGATTACCGTCCAAGGTTTCGATTGAAATATCACCAGCGAAAAGAGCACTTTCTCGAGCTATAATCCTACTATAAACCCGACGGCTTTTTATTAGGATCTTGGTCTAATTTTTCGGATCTTGGTAGCATGGAAAAATTGGATTTAAGGAAATTGGACGATGTTGCACGGGAGCCACTGCGCAAGCGTGGCATTGCTATGATAAAGTCTGGTATGCAGAAGAAGGATATCGCTTTGTCCCTGGGCGTACATGTCAACACGGTCACGAATTGGCGCAAGCGATACGAGGCCGAAGGTTTCAAGGGACTTAAGGGCCATGTGCGCGGTGCCAGGAAAAAAGCGCGAAGCCTATTGTCCACAGAGCAGGAACTGAAGGTTCAACGGATGATATGCGATAGGATGCCCGACCAGTTAAAACTGCCTTATGGGCTTTGGACGCGAAAGGCCGTAAAGGAACTCATTGAAAGGGAACTAGGTGTCGTAATGGCAATAACCACCATGGGCGACTATCTCCGCTCTTGGGGGTTTACGCCCCAAAAACCGAAGAAGAAAGCCTATGAGCAACGGCCGGGGCAGGTAGGAAAATGGCTGAAGGAGCAATACCCGGCAATAAAGGAGCGGGCGGACAAAGAGAATGCGGAGATACACTGGGGCGACGAGACGGGAGCAAGGAACGACTGTCAGCACGGGCGTTCCTATGCGCCAAAGGGCAACACACCCGTACGCAGGTCGCTGGCCAAGCGGTTTTCCGTAAATATGATATCCACGGTAACCAACCAGGGAAAGGTAGAGTTTCTTATATATGGGGGAAAGATGAACCAGCAACAGCTTCTGGTATTTCTCCAACAGCTGATCAAGGGAAGGGAGAGGAAGATATTCCTGATATTGGACAACCTGAGCGTACATCATGGCAAGATAGTACAGGAATGGGCCAAGGAAAACATAACGGCGATAGAACTGTTTTTTCTTCCGCCCTATAGCCCGGAAATGAATCCGGACGAATACCTGAACTGCGACCTGAAACAAGGGCTTTCCGATAGACCATCACCAAAGAACAAGGATACTTTGGAAGCCAATATAAAGAACCACATGGAAATGTTAAGGTCCAGTCCAGAAAGGGTACAAAAATATTTTAAACATCCAGATATACAATATGCCGCCTGAAATCATAAAATATTAACGTCGGGTTAATAATTGAACTGGAAACTGGTTCATTGGTATCAAAATACAAAACCCTGCCCTGAAAAACCGTTGGCTGGGCTTGTGGTTCTTCAGTCTCATTATCGTCCGATACACAGCCAGCAAACACTATTGAGACGAGAAATGCTATGGTAAAAACATGTTTATATCTAAACGCTTTCAAAACAGTTAATTGGTCTCTGGCCTTGGCACAACTATCGTCAGGTCAGTGTATTCATTTCCTGGGACAAAGTCATCGCAACCAATCGGGTTGCAGACCATACCGTTGGCAATATTAGAACCACCTATAATCAAATCTGGAACTTCTTCATCGAAAAAATTTACTTCAAAGGTGAAATAATCAATCCTTGGATCAGAACTAAATGTAATGTTAAACTCGCCTTGGGAAGTATCACTTAACATCACACTTTTGGATTCAATTATCACATCACCAGCGAACAGTTCATTTGCACTTGCAGTTACCCAAAGTGTTGTGTTAGTGACCGGTTCGTTTGTGTCCGAATATAATACCCTGCCTTGGAAAATTGTTGGCTGGGCTTGTGACTCTTCAATTCCATCGTCATCGGATTGACAACTAGTAAAAAGACAAATATAAAGAATGATTAAATAGGCTTTATTTTTCATGCTAATTGAATTATTCAATAATGATTTTTTTCGTTTCAATCTTACCGTTGATATTTAAAGTTAGTATATAAATACCATTGGGCAATCTGGACACATCAAAAGAATGCCCGTGGTTTCCTTCTTTTCGGAGCCCTGAAAACAACTTTAATGATCTACTTCCGTTAAATGAATGGAGTTCGATACTTACCAGACTATTATCCATATCTGTCATATAATTCAATGATATGGCGTTTTTTGCAGGATTTGGCCAAACAATACTTGAACCGGGGTATTCAACCTGGGAAGAATTAATTTTGGTTACCAACTTAATACCCCCACCTGGACCCGGATCGGTGCCAGGGCCTCCACTACAGTATTGGCTGTTATTTTGGCTGAAAATCGTAAACCCTTTGGTAGTGCTAGATTTTCTTGTGCCCAAACCTATAGCAAAGGAGCGCTCCAATTTGACTGAATATACACCAGGTGGCCAATTGGAATTCATAACGATCATATCACCTGATAAAGTGAAAGAGTGAGGGCCGGTTACGCGCCAGGTATGTCGATATAAGTTTGTTTCATCCGCCTCGCTTCCATTAGTCACGGTCAGAGTTCTGTCGTTACCGTATTGACATGTCCAGTAATAATTAGTGTTAAAATTAGGGGATGGCGGTATTTGGGGCATCGGTGTTTCTGTGCAAGTATTAGTTACTAAACTAAGCCCCAATTCATCCCTTAACATGTTTCTAAACGGAACACCGATATCAACTGCCCTAATGTGCCTTGAATTAAAGGCTTGATTACCGTAAACAGCATCAAATGGAATCCAGTTATTGACATCCATATTTGTCTTTGACCTCAATAACTGCCCTTGGGTGCTTACCTGACCATCAGATGCCAAACTACTGTAGAGTGGGATAAAACAAAAGCGGTTATGTTCAAAATCAACAGAAATCTCATTTGGAAGTTGATTGGTATATATATTCAAATCCTCAAAACCACCTGGAATTATGTCATAGTTGCGGTTACTGTTATGCCTGCTCTTCATAGAGCCTATTCCTAATCCGGTAAAAACAAGGTCACTGACCACATCATCTGTCCCTATTTGATTACTCCAAATTTGAAAATCTATCCCTGCAACACCGAACCATCCGGACCCATCCAAAATTTTGTCCCCATCATTTGGTATAAGACCAGGTTCTCCAACCGTGCCGTCCAATGCTCCATTTGTCAAGGCAATATTTTTTATTCCTCCTTGTTGAGGGAAGCCTAGCTGATTCAACTCAGCTTGAAGCAGATTAAAATCTGGATGAGGTGTAGTCCCATCATTTATGATCAACAATTGCCTTGCAGCCTTACTCCTAAAATACTCCATAGCTTCCTCAATTTCTTCTGAACCTAAACCTAGGATACTTCTTGGCCAATTCTCTTCTGCGTCGATAAGCATTTTTTGAAAACCAATTGGTGCGTTGGCTCCTTTATGTGGAGTGTCGAAGCTAATATAATGACCAATATTATGGGTAAAATTGCCGAGCTCCAAGTTTCTTATCGCGATACGACCAACTAATCCACCCATACTCTCGCCAATCAATACAATGTCCTCGTTACCTACTTTAAGATTGTTGATGGTCTGAATAAAATCTTCCATAAAAACGGCATTCTCCAGTATATCCCTTCCGCCATCCCTGAGGTTGACATAGACCATATCATACCCATTGGCCCTGAAAATCTCTTCTATTTGAGAACTGTTATCGTTATAGTTTGCACGTAAAGTACTTTGAAAACGTTCATTCAGGGCATCAAACCCTTCGATGACTATAACCGGTCGATCAAATAACTGATCACAACCCCCATAGACTTCCGCATAAACTGATGGATACAGTGTTGAACCTCTATTTGTGCTATGGTTTTTCGTTTCGATATCCATCATTGTTTTTCCAGTTTGGCCAGCCGATGATATAACAAAATCAGGTTCTTCTTCGTCCGTAGTTACCACCTCAATAATTGAGTATGAGGTAAAGGCCCTAGTTTTCCCTTGAAATTTTATGGCAATAATCTTTTCACCAGGAGAATCATATTCAATATCAAATGTGCTATTAGAATCAATTGGCCTATAACCGGCGCCATCATAAAAGTCTATGGAAACCGATTCGACTTGATTGGGGTTTTGTATCTTAAAGAGTTCCGATAGAACTTCAAAATGTACATTTCCAGAAAACACCTTCCTTTTAAGAGCCGAAGCGGAGAAAATATTGTATTTACTATAGTCATCCTCATTTTCGATTCCCCCTCTAAGCTTTCTTAGGTTTTCTTCAATCTCCAATGAATCCAGATACTCTCCCTTTGCTTGCACAATTCCCAAAGGGACACGGTTGTCAAGTGTTAAGTATCGCTTTTTTATATCTTTAAATCTGGGCAGTTGAAGTCTTTTTGTATTGTTCAAATCAGACTTTCTAAGTCCTTTATATATCCTTTTGAATGTTTTTGGACTGGAAATAGTAAATCCATCCTCTACTGAATCCTTAAAATCAAAATAGTCGGATAAGATTTTTTGTGAAAGGAATCCCTTATTTAAAAGATACTTGGTATCTATGTGTTTTTTATCAATGCTATCAATCTTTGCTTCATAAGTATCTATAATATTTTTCAGATTGTTTTCTGTGTCTTGTTGGGCATTTAACGAATGTTGAAGAACAATAAAGAAAATTGCGATGGGTATCTTTTTCATCATAATGGTTGGTTTCAAATTGAAATGAATGATTTAGTTTGAAACTAGCTAAAAACAATTAGAAATTAGTACATAATTTCCTTAGAAAAACTGAGGTTTTTCTTTAAAGTTAAATTTTTAATGTTTTCGAAACATTGACAAAACGGTAGCTTTACATAAAATGGGAGAACAACAAAACATTTCCTCGATTTCATATGGTCATAGGATTATATCACTATATGACTATAGCTATATTGGAGTATTTCGATTTAGTATCGGTTATTCGTAATAGCCCATTGAGAAATGACCTTAGGTGGGATATTTTTTTCTCCCGAAAACCCACTTGCTTTCAAGATATCTTTCTCCACATTCATAATTTTTGGTCTGCTGATAACGGGAAATAATTATATATGTTTCGGAATTTTTGTGGCCAGGGAAAAAAATAAGCACCTATTTGATTAGGCCACTCCATTCATTTTGGGAACTGCTGACCACAGTTTTTATCAAAAGGGCCGTTCGGGAATCCTTTCCCCCTAACCATGGTTGGTCCAAAGAAAACGGTCCAAAAAAACCTGAAAGGCTATATACAAACCCATACCTTGGGACGTTCACGCCTTAGAACCGGCATATAGTACCCTTGGCCAATTTCTTCCCAATAGTGTTGCCGTCGTTCCTAAAAGTGGTGTACACTATTTTATGTACAGCACTTGAAATTTGATTTTCTACTTACCATTAGGTTTGCCTTTGTAAATCGGAGGTCACTAAGCAAGTTGTGTTTTTGCTAACAAAAACCCTACGCACTTCGTTTGAAGGTTGCTTTGTGATCCTCACAAATACATTGAAATGGGAAGGCCGAAAAAGGAATTAAGCATATTAAAAATAATACA
>JBBSKR010000180.1:0-7220 GCA_038256135.1 Flavobacteriales bacterium
ACTTCTTTATACGTACCTACCTGTATAATTTCATTGATAAGTTCCTCTTCAAAAATTTTACCGTACTCCGATTTTAAGTCCTGAATCATGCTTTTCTCATTTTACTTTGGGTGCTATTTCCCTATAGAATTTAAAAAGGATATATCCCCGAAGTGTTGAAATTATTTCCCCTGTAAGGAATAGTTCTAAAAATTCTTCTTTTTTGTAATTAGGGCATTACAAAACTTAAGATACTAATAGTTTAGAATCTTTTCTTAAATGCATCAGAATTTTAAGCCAAAATTGTTGGAATGGCGCTGTTTGAAACAGAACAAAGGTTACATAATATCATAAAAACCTGCCACTTTTACGCAACGGAAAATTAAAGCAATTTATAGTTTCAAAACCTGATATTAATCATAGTATTTCCTATGAGATGGCTATAGTTTTGTGATTAAATATGAAGTTTATGTGTACGCTCGTTCAAAAATATAATGCGCCAGGTCTTCGCTATACCAGTTACCCCACTGTTCCATTCTGGGACCTAAATACGTTCTCAGGACGAAAATAGGAGGATTCCGTTAAAAAAACCTTCAATACTAGCAATTCGGTTGGCGGAATAAGTCTTTATATCAACTTACCTTTTTGTGAAAGTATGTGCACTTTTTGTGAATGTCATAATCGTATAACCAAAAAACAAGATCTTGAGTTGCCCTATATAAAATCTGTTCTTCGGGAATGGAACCTTACACCGTAATTTTATGGGGTATACAACTTGAAACACCCGATTAATGATAGGTTTGGGAGCTTCTAGTATAAGTGATCGTTGGCATGGATTTTCCCAAAATGTAAAGAACGTTGAGGAGTACCGGGATTTGGTTAAAAATGATATTATCCCTATATACAGAGGACATATATTATCCGATGAAGACCAATTAATTAGAAGACATATCTTAAATTTAATGTGTCGCTTTCATACCTCCTGGAGCGACCTTTGTTTACATATCGCGCAATTGAATGGTATATTGAAAAAATTAAAGGAGATGGAGGTAGACGGACTTGTAGAAATTACCGAAAGTGGTTTGAACATACCCAAAATAGGAAGGCCCTATGTTCGTAATGTTTGCATGGCATTTGATTTACCGTTACAGAAAAAATCGCCAAAAACAAAACTTTTTTGAATGATCGTATATTAGGCCAATAAATTAGGGATTCGTATTTGTATCAATTTAAAAATATAAGCATCATGAAAAAAATAATAGTACTTACCGATTTTTCCGAACAGTCTGAAAATGCCCTTAAAGCAGCTGCCGAACTGGCCAAAAAACACAAGTTAGCCCTTTTGATAGTTCATATGTTGGAACTCAATCAGGCATTGATTACCTCACCTGAAGGTATTTATGCGGAACAAACCGTATTTATGGTAAAATTGGCAGAGAAGAACTTAAAGGAATTTTCGGATAAATCCTTCTTGGACGGAATATCCGTAATCCCAATAATAAAACATTACAAAGTATTTAGCGAGCTGGATGTTATTGCGGAGGAGCACAAAGCAGATCTTATAGTAATGGGCTCCAACGGAACAAGCGGCATAGAAGAGTTTTTTGTAGGTTTCAATGCGGAAAAAGTAGTGCGTAATGCTTCTGTTCCGGTATTGGTAATAAAGGGAGAAGTAAAGGATTTTAGCATAGATAGGTTTGTATTTGCCTGCGATTTTAATGATGATAACCTTCCAGCATTTCAAAAAGCTAAGGAGTTTGCCGAATTATTTGATGCGACCATGGAGGTGGTTTATATCAACACCCCAAATGATGAATTTTTGAGCAATAGGGATGCATTTCAAAAAATCAATAAATTCTTAACGAAAGCAAACGCAGGGCAGCAAGTAGAAATTTATAATGATTATAGTGTGGAACAAGGTATACTTAATTATGGCAAATCGGTTATGGCAGATGCTATTGCCATACCTACCCATGGCCGTAAAGGGCTTTCGCATTTATTTAATGGAAGTATAGGCGAAGATGTGGTAAACCATGCCAAAATTCCTGTTATTACCTTTAAGATATAGGGTAAGTAACTCTGTATCCAAGCAGTGTCATCCACTATTTATAAATATCTTTAAGCTCTTATATTATTAGAATTTAACCAAAAAGAAACAAAAATACATGAGCGCGGTAGAAGAGAAAAAATTGGCGGCATTAGAAGCTGTAAAATATATCAAGGACGGTATGACGGTAGGATTAGGAACGGGATCTACTGCTTTTTTTATGATACAGGCTTTAGGTCAAAAAGTTTCAGAAGGTCTTAAAATTAAGGCAGTTGCAACCTCAAACGATACCGAATTACTTGCTGAAAAGGTAGGTATTCCCATGGTCAGATTGGCAGAAGTGAACCGGTTAGATGTGACCATTGATGGCGCAGATGAAGTAGATGGTCAAATGCAGTTGATAAAGGGGGGCGGGGGAGCCCTACTTCGTGAAAAAATTGTTGCTCATAATACCGATTTCAATATCATTATTGCCGACGCTTCAAAGCGGGTTTCGCAATTGGGAAAATTTAAACTTCCCTTGGAAACAATTCCTTTTGCAACCCAATTGATAATAGGGGAATTGGAGAAAATGGGACTGTATCCAAAACAAAGAAAATCCGACGAGGGTAATTACAGGACAGATGAAAACAATGATATTGTAGATGTAGATATTTGGGATATCAAAATTAAATTATCTGAGTTGGAGCGCCGTCTAAAAGAGATACCTGGAATTGTGGAAACCGGACTCTTTTTAAATTCAACGGATTTGGTAATTATAGGTAAGGAAGGAAAAGTAAGTATCGAGAAAAAATAGGCGTAACAAATTCATTTAATATTGTAATTGCGTATTTTAAATATATTAGTAATCACCGATTATGCAAGATGAAAAACATTATGGTACCAGAAGTGGATGGCTGAGGGCTGCTGTTCTTGGTGCCAATGACGGTATTTTATCTACGGCTAGTTTGGTCATTGGGGTTGCCGCCGCCAGTACGACTAGGGAACCTATAATATTGGCAGGTGTAGCCGGGTTGGTTGCAGGGGCGCTTTCCATGGCCGCTGGTGAGTACGTATCCGTGAGTTCACAGGCCGATTTGGAAACAGCGGATTTAGATCGTGAACGGATGGAATTGGAGGAAATGCCGGAAGAAGAACTTTTAGAATTAGCATTAATTTATCAAGAACGTGGATTGGATAAAAAATTATCCCTTCAGGTTGCTGAACAATTAACCGCACATAATGCACTTGAAGCGCATGCCAGGGATGAACTGGGCATAAACAAAATTACACAGGCACAACCTTTATTAGCGGCTTTATCTTCGGGAGCCTCCTTTGTTTTTGGTGGAATTTTGCCCGTATTGGTCGCTTATTTTGGTTCTCTCGAATATATGGAGTACGTACAATACGTCTTTGCTGTTGTTTTCCTGGCCGTATTGGGAGGTATCGCAGCTAAGGCTGGAGGGTCCAATATGTGGAAAGCTATTTTGAGGGTCAGTTTTTGGGGAACCGTGGCTATGGCAATCACCGCCTGGATCGGACATTTATTTGGGGTAAATGTAGCTTAAAATAGTATTTACCGTGGTCAAGCCTTTTTGTCAAAGGAAATATAAAACGGATTTCGTACGAAGAAATTAAAAATATCACTAAATGGCTTCACGGCTGTACAATATGTTGCCCCAATAATTTTAATTAGCGCCTTAGATAGGGTATCTTTGAGCATATTTTAGTAGTTTTAAAGCAAACACAAACCTTAAAAACAATCAGATAGTACATGAATAAGGAAATAGATCAATTAGCAGCTGATAATATTCGGGCATTGGCCGTAGCCATGGTAGAAAAGGCGAATTCCGGACATCCGGGCGGACCTATGGGCGGAGCCGATTATATGCACATCTTATATTCTGAATTTTTCAACTATGACCCCTCTGATATGCATTGGCCGTTTCGTGACCGTTTTTTTATGGATGCTGGACACCTATCTACCTTAATGTATACGCAATATTATTTATTGGGCAATTATAAAAAGGATGATTTGGCAAACTTTAGGCAATGGAAATCCGTCACTCCGGGTCACCCGGAAGTGGATGTTGCAAGAGGGATAGAAAATACATCGGGACCATTGGGTCAAGGACACACAATGGGCGTAGGGGCCGCTATTGCAGCGAACTTTTTAAAAGCCCGTTTTGGGGATTGGATGAACCATAAAATCTATGGTTTTATATCCGACGGTGGGGTACAGGAAGAGATATCACAGGGGGCGGGAAGAATTGCCGGCCATTTGGGTTTAAGCAATTTCATTATGTTTTACGACTCCAATGATGTACAATTGTCGTCCAAAACAGATGAGGTAACTTCGGAGGATACCGCAAAGAAATATGAAGCCTGGGGATGGAAAGTAGTCACTATTGATGGTCATGATCATGAGCAAATTAGAAAAGCCTTGAAGGAAGCCAATACAGAAACTGAAAAACCAACCTTGATCATTGGGCAGACCATAATGGGAAAAGGTTGTGTAACGGCAGACGGTTCTTCGTATGAAGGTTATACAGAATTGCATGGTAAACCCATTGGTGATACTGGAGCGGATTACACAAAGACCTTGGAAAATTTAGGGGCAGATGTCGATAATCCTTTTGAAATCTTCCAGAAAGTGGAGCAGTTTTATGAAGATATCGTTAACAGAAAGAAAGAGGAAGCCCATAATAAAAAGAAAGAGATAGATTCCTGGCGTTCAGGGAATATTGAGTTATCCAATAAGTTGGATGGTTTCTTGGACGGTAAGCTACCCGACCTTGATTTTAGCTCCATAGCTCAAAAAGAGGGGCAGGCCACACGCGCCGCTTCCTCCAATGTGTTGGGTTATTTGGCAGAAAATGTAGAGAATATGATTGTTTCTTCCGCCGATTTATCCAATAGTGATAAAACGGACGGATTCTTGAAAAAGACGCATATTTTAAAGAAAGGTGATTTTTCAGGGGCATTCTTGCAAGCAGGAGTAGCTGAATTGACCATGGCGGCTATAGCCAATGGTATAGCCCTTCACGGAGGAGTTATTCCGGTAGTGGCTACATTCTTCGTATTTTCGGATTATATGAAACCCGCCATACGTTTAAGTGCTATTCAAGAGTTGCCCGTGAAGTTTGTTTGGACCCATGATGCCTTTAGGGTAGGAGAGGACGGACCAACCCATCAGCCGATTGAACAAGAAGCACAAATTCGATTGTTGGAGAAATTGAAGAATCACAGTGATGCGCAAAGTTTTGTGGCCTTACGTCCGGCAGACTCACAAGAGACTAACGTGGCTTGGAAAATGGCTATGGAAAATACAAAGACCCCAACGGGATTGATCCTGTCTAGACAGGGGATCAAAGATGTGCCCGCACAGAGCGGAACACGTTATGAAGCTGCTTTAGGAGCTGAAAAAGGAGGTTATTTGGTACAGGAAGTTCTTGATCCAGATGTGATCTTGATAGCTAACGGTTCCGAAGTGTCTACTTTGGTCGCTGCAGCTAAATTGCTTGTAGAGAAAGAGGGATTAAAAGTAAATATTGCCTCCATCCCATCAGAGGGAATTTTTAGACAACAACCGGAATCCTACCAAGAAAAGATTATTCCACCAAACAAGCCTATTTTTGGCCTTACCGCCGGTTTGCCCGTAAACCTGGAAGGGCTGGCAGGACCTAATGGAAAAGTATTCGGACTGGAACATTTTGGCTATTCCGCACCTGCTGAGGTATTGGATGGGGAATTCGGATTTACCGGGGATCAGGTGTATAAAGAGGTGATGGATTTTTTAAAGTAATTAACTAATTTAAAACAAGATAACAGATGAAATTTTTTATAGATACAGCGAATCTAGATGAGATAAAGGAAGCCCAGGACATGGGTATTTTGGATGGTGTCACCACCAACCCTTCCTTAATGTCAAAAGAAGGAATTACTGGTACTGATAATATCATGGCGCATTACAAAAAGATTTGTGATGTGGTGGACGGTGATGTTAGTGCCGAAGTTACTTCTACCGATTTTGACGGAATAGTTAAAGAAGGTGAAAAGTTGGTAAAAATAAGCGACCAGATTGTCATTAAAGTACCGATGATCAAAGAAGGGGTAAAGGCCCTCAAATATTTTTCTAATAAAGGATACAAAACCAATTGTACCTTGGTATTTTCAGTGGGTCAGGCCCTTTTGGCAGCTAAAGCGGGAGCAACCTATGTTTCGCCGTTTATTGGTCGTTTGGATGATATTTCAACGGATGGATTAGGGTTGATTGCCGATATCCGTTTAATATATGACAATTATGGCTATGAAACCCAAATTTTAGCAGCATCGATACGACACGTAATGCATATCATCGATTGCGCCAAAATTGGTGCCGATGTAATGACCGGCGGATTGAGTTCCATAACCGGATTGTTGAAGCATCCATTAACCGACAGTGGTCTGGAAAAATTCTTGGCCGATTACAATAAAGGAAACTAAGATTAATAGCGAAATTTTGTTGAAAGCATCACTTTTAAAGTGGTGCTTTTTTTATGCTATATTAGTAGTAATAATCGGGATAGGATGAATGATGATATTCCATTGTAGTGCTTTTAAAAACCAACCGAACTAAAAATAAATAGATATGGAGAAATGGAATGAATTATGTTTTATACTGTCGGAAAGTATTCCTTCTAACGCTTCGGAACAACTTTTTGAACTTAAAGTAATTCAAGCATTTGAAAAATTAGGCTGGAGTCATTTTAAAAATGAAATTTCTGTTCGAGAGAGTATACAATTAGGTGCTTCGGGCAGAATAACACCAGACATTATTATAAAATCCGACCAAACCAACCTATTTGTAATTGAAGTCAAAAATCCATCAGCCGATTTAAAAAATCCTACTTTTCAAGACCAACTTTCGTCATATATGCGAATGTTACGTCTGAATTTTGGCATCTTAATCGGAAATGAAATCAAAATCTTTGTTGACGGCTCTTTGGTCGACTCAAACCAATTTGAACTTTTGGAAAGAATTTCGTTTGAAAAAGACAATCCGAAAGGTCTCAACTTTATCAATCTATTTCAAAAAGAAACTTTCAGTTATGAAAATATTGAGAAATATATTCAAAAGAAAATCCAGACCATAAAAGAAAACAAATACGTAGAAAAAATAAAAAAAGAAATAAAGACAACCGAATATTCGGATTATCTTAAAAAAGAATTGAAA
>JBBSKR010000181.1:0-7184 GCA_038256135.1 Flavobacteriales bacterium
TAATGGAGGTAGTATTGATATTGGTCAGCTTTTTACACGTCCGGCTTTACGATGGTCACCTTACAGAACATCGGCAAGGGGATTATATCTGTGTTCATCATCGACACCACCAGGAGGTGGTGTACATGGAATGTGCGGCTATCATTCTGCTATGAGGGTACTAAAAGACCTATTTTAATCTTTAGTTTTTACGGGAATAAATGTGGCGTTGGGGTTATACTTGAATAAGTTTATCATTTTTAAATCAATTCTACTCCAAATCAATTTCGAAGCTTTCCAATCTGGAAATTCTCAATGACCATTATTTAACAGGAGGCACAACCCTTGCTTTAAGAGATAACCATGAGACTTCTATAGTTCTAGATTTCCTTGTTCATAGGGCCCACTATCAATGGAGTAGATCCTTCAAGAAATTGGAGGGTTTTTAATATATTTAATATTTCCGTTCCGCTGAACAGGTTTTGGTTTAATTTGCAGGTTAATTTTATTCGATGTTCAAAAATCCGCTCCACTTCTATGGTTGTATAATCATTTTGTATAGCACATACTATCAAACGTTAACTGGAGCCCTGTCGTCCTTATAATATGAAGTAGTCGCGGAAGAAAATTTCCTTGCCATTGATGGGTTTATATGAATTTTTCATAGCTTTATTATTGTAACCCATTTAGCTATGAAACTAATTCCGATCTATTACGGTCTGTTATGCCTCTTCTTCATGACATTTACGGGTGCTGAAAGAGACCATGTGGCTGATGCCATCCAAATTGATGAACGATTGCTCTATGGCAAATGGAAGCTTACAGATACCCGTGGGTATGGGGACCTTACCGGTGATATAAGCGGCACCTTTCTCTTTACCGGTGAGGAGTCTGATGCAACCCTTACATTTCCTACGGGCGTACTGGCGGGTGGCGTATTCAGGGACGGTGGCTTATATGGAACAATGACTTACGAACCCGGCGACCTTGGTCTTCCGGAAGGTTCTTATGTCTGGGATAATTTGCTGCCAAATGGGGCATGGACGCTCACAGGGGAGTATCTGTATATCGAAGGTGGAATATATGGAGACTTTGATGGCCTGATTGACGAACTAACCGAAGACACTTTTATATTAACGGGTCGCAGTGCTCATATGCAATTGATTAGCAACCCTGGAGGAAATAAAGCTACCGTAGATGGGGTGTTTACATTCACCTTCGTAAAATAAGAATATATTTTTATAGCTGATGAGCCTGTTAAACAAATTAACGTAAAAAGTCTTTGTTGCTCATTGCGGATATTGAGATGCATCGTAACTTTTAGTAAGCCAAGAAAAAGGACTATCAAGAAAACTGTTAGCACATTTCCAGTACAGCGAGTGTATACCGGGCAACAAAAATTACAGTAGTTTGAACCGAAAAATCAACTTGTTGATGCGCAAGGTTTACCATAAAACTTCTTGAAATACCCAGAATTGCGACAAAAATATCCGGATAAAACAAAAGGGATCTGACGTTCCTGATAGCTATTGGGCCAGAGATGTTTTGGTTCGAGCCTTGGTAAGTCCACTTCCAAAGGAATTAAACCCTTCAAGAAATTAGAGGGTTTTTTATTTTTAATTCATGACCTATTAAATATTTTTATTAGTGTAAAATGATAGAAAAATATAAGGAGAAAATTATTTTACCTAATCATTGATTTGAAGTTCCAATTATCAAAATGAGTAATTTTTCAAATATTGCTTGGCAGGTTAAATTATACTATTAAATTTGTAACCATTGTATAAGGTTTAATAATGTGGTTATGAATGAATTTTTATCATTATCTGAAACATCAGAATTAATTGGAAAAAGTAAAGAAACCTTAAGGAGATGGGATAATGATGGTATTCTAAATGCCGTGAGAGAGCCAGTTTCTAATTACAGAGTTTATCGTAGAGAAGACGTTCAACTTTTGATGGGAAGTCTTCTTGATGATATTTCAGAGGATGAGGTTTCAAATTATGTTGAACCTGAAAACGAATACTCGGTGTTGGAGCTTTTTGCAGGCGCAGGAGGTCTTGCAGTGGGAATGGAAAGTGCTGGATTGAAATGTGTTGCTTTAAATGAGATAGATAAATGGGCCTGTCAAACTTTGAAAGGAAATAGGCCAAATTGGAATGTTTTGGAGGGAGATATCAAGAGCTTTGACTTTTCTAAATACAAAAATTCTGTTGATGTTGTTACGGGAGGTTTCCCTTGTCAAGCGTTCAGCTATGCAGGAAAAAAACTTGGATTAAATGACGCCCGTGGAACTTTATTTTATGAATTTGCCCGAGTTGTTCAGGAAGTAAATCCACCTATTTGCATTGGAGAGAATGTTCGAGGTCTTTTGAGTCACGAAAAAGGAAAAACTTTAGAGGGTATGATTTCAATTCTAGATGAAATTGGATACAATGTAATTCCAGTTAAAGTACTCAAGGCTATAAATTATAGAGTACCACAAAAAAGAGAAAGACTAATTTTAGTTGGTGTCAGGAAAGATATTGAGAGTAAGTACGAATATCCAAAGCCACATAAAAAAATATATAATCTTGCGGACGCTTTAAAAAAAGGAGAACTATACAATTGTAAGGTTCCTAAATCTGAAGGGTCTCAATATCCTATTCATAAAAAGGAAATACTAGATTTAATTCCTCCCAAGGGATATTGGAGAGATTTGCCGATAGATATTCAAAAAAAGTATATGGGTAAGAGTTTTTATTTAGGTGGAGGAAAAACTGGGATGGCAAGAAGGATAGGATGGGATGAGCCAAGCCTAACTTTAACTTGCAGTCCTGCTCAAAAACAGACAGAACGTTGTCACCCTGATGTGACAAGACCTTTTACAGTCAGGGAGTATGCAAGAATACAGACTTTTCCAGATAATTGGAAATTTTCTGGTTCCGTCTCCCAGCAATATAAGCAAATTGGAAATGCTGTGCCCTGTAATTTAGGCCAAGAAATAGGGTATTCTATTGTTCAATTTTTAAATAGATTTTATTCTAAATCAAATAAATCTGAACTTTCAATTTCTTTTGCCAATTCAATATAACCTTTTTTGAAAAAATCTTCCGTGTTAATATTTAGAATCATAGTATCTAAGTTCGATACTAATTTGGTATAAAAATATGGAAATCCAGTTAATCTATGCCAAAAATCTACACCAACAATTACTGGATATGTTTCATTTATTTTTTTGTAATGCTGACTTAATTGATCTTCACTCCCATATAAAACGCCGAGTATTAAATCCGAATTGCTTAAACTTATAGTATTAGTTCTTGCTAGGTTGGCGACTTTTGAAAATTTTCGCAATAAGGGTCTTACATCTCCTGAATTGATGGTATTAGGCCCTGACTTTAACTGACACCATTTTTTTCTATTATCTATTTTATCAATAAATTCAATATCCATTTCTGGTATTAGTGAACCATCGGCAAGCCGCAATTCAACGAACATTTTTTGAATCCTTGTCCCAAAAGACGTAGTAATAGATGTACCTAGTACTCTAGGATAATATAAAGCTTTTGCGATACCAATTGGAGTAAAATCGTTTTCAAGTACTTTAGATAAGTACTTGACTATAATTGGATTAATCTTATAGGATTTTAGCTTTGAATGATCCTTAAGAACATTTTTTTTATGATTTTCAAGGATGTTTTTTTCAAAATAATCTGTAATAATCTGAATTAAATCGTTTTCACTCATAATCAAATATATGAAGATTAGGTTCGGTTATTAGGCACATACTAAAATCATATTTGAGAAATATAGTTTAAAGTTCTAATAATTTTCATTGAATAGGTAGATTAACAATCATATAGTTTTGGAACCCTCCTTTTAATTAGTACCAAGAAGACTTAGACTCTAGACTACTTAGAGTTCCTACAGGTTTTGTCTTAAAATGGCCAGAAATGAAAAGTTAATAATGAGTCTATAAACTAGAAGAATAATCGCAATTAATATTTCCTCGTGAACTCTATATTTATCCACCATTAAAAAGCGAAAGATTAAAACCAGCGATATCCTCGTTATCGTTTTATCGAGTTTTATATATAAGCCAATAAAATACTACTATTTTCAAATGTTCTACAGCGGCAACTACGCATAAGTTCCCTATTTTTAAGGTTGCTAATTAAATGCTATGAAAACTAAAGCACGGTTTAACACCTTACAGCTCCTACTGGTATCCACTAGTTTGTTGGTCGGGGCCGCCTGTTCCGATAAAGAAAAAAAGGAGACCGATGAAAATACAGCTGCGGCCAACATATACATCACTACCTTGGACCAATCCCAACTTGTAAAAGAACAAGAGGTGATAGAAAATAGCGCCATTTCACCCGATGTCACCATTCAATTGGACCCCACCACCACCTACCAAGAAATAGATGGGTTTGGGTATACCCTTACCGGGGGTAGTGCGCTACACATCAGCAAGATGTCCGCCCCTGCAAGAGCGGCGTTATTACAGGAACTATTCGGTAGGGACACCAACAGCATTGGTGTAAGCTACCTTCGGTTGAGTGTGGGTGCCTCCGATCTAGATGAGAGGACTTGGTCGTATAACGACCTGCCCGAAGGCGCTACCGATATGGAATTGGCCCAATTTTCCTTGGCCTATGATACCCTATATCTGATACCGGTGCTGAAGGAAATTCTACAAATCTCCCCTAAACTAAAACTTATGGGTTCCCCTTGGTCGCCCCCTGTCTGGATGAAGGACAACAAAGACACCCGTGGCGGCAGTTTATTGCCCGAGTATCATGACGTTTATGCCAACTATTTGGCCAAATACGTCCAAGAAATGGAGCAGCAGGGTATTCTCATTGATGCCTTGACCATACAGAACGAACCTTTGCATCCCGGGAACAATCCCAGCCTTTTAATGTTGGCGGACCAACAGGCCGCATTTATTAAAAATGATTTGGGACCTACCTTTAAAGCATTAGGGATAATAACGAAAATTATTATTTACGATCACAATGCGGACCGACCCGATTATCCCATCTCCATCTTAAACGACCCCGAAGCGGCCCAATACGTGGATGGTTCTGCCTTTCACCTCTACGGCGGTAAGATTGAAGCCTTGTCGGAGATACATGAGGCACACCCTTCAAAAAACCTTTATTTTACGGAGCAGTGGGTAGGGGCTCCCGGTAATTTTGAAGAGGATGTGGCCTGGCATAACGAAGTGTTGATCATTGGCGGCACCCGAAACTGGAGCAAAACGGTGTTGGAATGGAATTTGGCTGCCGATGAAAATCAAGATCCGCACACGGACCGTGGGGGTTGTGACCGGTGTTTGGGGGCTTTGACCATAATAGGCGATTCGGTAGTTCGCAACCCTGCCTATTACATTATCGCCCAAGCGTCCAAGTTTGTGCCGCCCGGTTCCGTTCGCATTGCCTCGACTGCGGTAACTACGATGCCCAACGTAGCCTTTAAAACGCCCGACGGAGGGTTGGTGACTATTCTTCAGAATAAGGATAGTGCAGAAAAAACCGTTCAAGTCCAGGTGGGCGAAACGACTCTTTTTGTCCAGTTGCCTGGAAAATCTATCGGGACCTTGGTCTATACCGGCAAGGAAACAACTTGAGGAGCTTTAGGGGCTACCCATCGTAATTACAGAAGTCCGTAGGGTTGCAACAAAAATTTAACCTACCTACCTTTACAGCCTATGAAAAAAAGAAAGTTCAAAATAACCGATATCCTATTTGTTGTTTTTATTGCCTTGTTGCTTATTCCGCAGACCCGGAAACCGATTCAAGTAGGGCTGAATAAACTAAAGGTGTTGGTATGGTCTCCCACCGTAAAAGATGTGGAAGGGAAAATATTAAGACCTTTTGACTATACCGTAAAGGACCTGAATAATGAACTCCAGTCCATCCCCATAGGCCAAGGCAAGGTCACTTTTATCAGCTATTGGGCCACCTGGTGCCCCCCTTGTCTAGCAGAACTGCCCAGTATTCAAGACGTATATACCGACTACGGGGATAAAGTCAATTTTGTATTGCTCACCGAAGAAGATCGAGATGTTGTGCAGCGATTTTTGGTCAAAAAAGGATATGAACTTCCGGTTTATTTTCCGCAAATGAATACGCCAGAGCTACTTAGATCGCGCAGTATCCCTACCAACTACCTTATTGATGCACAAGGCAAAATCAGGGTAAGGGAAACCGGTGCGGCGGACTGGAACAGTGAAAAAGTCAGGACACTTTTGGATAGTTTACTTATCAAATGAATACCCAAACCCTCAACCCTTTTTTGAAGTGGTAGTTTAAAAAAATAGAATTCCTCGAGGTTCTGCTTTGAGGTAGCATTCAGATAATCGATTTGTCTAAACAACCGACAACCGACAACCGACAACCGACAACCGACAACCGACAACCGACAACCGACAACCAATAGCTAACTCGGATTTATTTTAGTCTCGATCAAAGGCAATAGACAGGCCTATAATTACGTTCATTAAATTCTCACCAATTAAAATATTTTAAATGCACACTCCGACAACCTTAGCACTCGAGGTTAGGCAAGTTTTGGGAATAGCTCATAAATTAATAAGCATCCAACTGATTAAGAATATAGAACAAGCGCTGAGGTTATCACTTGTTTCGAGCGCTAAAATCACCTTTCATCCTTTTTGTTGCCTTATAATCCAAAATGTAGACGTTTAGTGTAGATCGCCTGTTATTAGACTATATAAAATTTAAATCCCGAACAATGAACAAGATGACAACCTACTTAAAAATTTCAATCCTATTATGTTCTTCATGGTACGGCCAGGCCCAATGTGAGGTCTTTAAAAGTGAGATCACCGATGTTCAAAAGTATATGCTGCAAATGAGCCAGTTAACCGACTCGTTAAGCACCGCGACAGAAATTGCGGCTTTTGACGCCCATTTTGGCAAGGCCCTGTCCAGCGTAAAAGAGGTTAAGTTATTAATGGGAAAAGCGGTAACCGCTGCCGATGAAGCTGTTGTATTAGTTTCCGAAGCACAATATAATTCTGAAAAATGCGGATTGGCAGAGGCCATAAGCTATACCATTGACGCCGAAAGCCATGCCATTGATGCCCGTGATTATTCAAGTGAGGCTTTCGAAAATGTAAAGAAGGCTTCAGGTGCCAAAAATTTAGGCAACCTGCAATACTATATGCGAAAGGCACAACGTATGATCAAAGA
>JBBSKR010000182.1:0-7157 GCA_038256135.1 Flavobacteriales bacterium
AGAGTATGACCAAGAAAAAGCGCTGGAAAACGCTGATTTTGTTTATGTAAAAAATTGGAGCAGTTATTCGGATTATGGCCAAGTGATTCCGCAGGAAAGAGATTGGCAAATGACCTTAAAAAAATTAGGAAACGCTAAATTTATGCATTGCCTTCCCGTTCGAAGAAATGTGGTGGTATCTGATGAAGTATTGGATAGCGACCAATCATTGGTCATAGAACAGGCAAATAACAGAACCTTTGCAGCTCAATTGGTGTTGAAGAAAATACTTGAGGTTTTAAATTAAAACAATGGGCAGAAAACTTGAACATAAAGTAGCGATAATCACCGGGGCCACCAGCGGTATGGGAAAAGCCATTGCCAAAGCTTTTGTAACAAATGGCTGTAAGGTGGTACTTTCCGGAAGGGATGATGCTCGGGGTAATGCCCTATCGGAGGAGTTGGGCAAGCAAGCTATTTTTCTAGGTGGCGATGTTCGAAATCCCGAGTATAATGAGCAACTCGTTGGTACGACCATTGAACATTTTGGAAGATTGGACATCCTATCTATGAATGCCGGTATTTTAGGTTTGGGAAGTGTAACCGAACTTCCAGCTGAATTATGGAAAAATACGATGGATACAAATTTATCCTCGCTATTTTATCTCTCCAAATACGCCATTCCAGAATTACAAAAAAATGAAGGAGCTACTATACTCATCAATGCTTCCATAGCGGCCTACAAAAGTTTTCCAAACCATCCTGCTTATTGTGCCTCAAAGGCTGGAACGCTGGCCTTGATGCGGCAAATGGCCGTGGAGTACGCGCCACAACTAAGAGTGAATGCGATGTGCCCGGGCCCAGTGGATACGCCACTACTTTGGAATTCGGCGAAGGCGTTTAAAAATCCATCAAAAGCAGTAGAAAATGCAGCTGATACAACACTCCTAAAAAGATTGGGAAAACCTAATGATGTTGCCAACCTTGCCCTGTTCCTCGTTTCCGAAGATGCTTCATGGATTACAGGAGCTGCAATGACCATAGATGGAGGAATTTTAAATGCGTGAAATGAAACAAAAATTATCCATAGTAAAAATCGGCGGTAACGTAATAGAGGATGAAAAGGCATTAACGCCATTTCTAAGTGCTTTTTCAAAATTGGAAGGCCTTAAAATATTGGTACACGGTGGTGGAAAACTGGCGACACAACTGGCTACTAGATTGGGAATAAAATCTAATATTACAGATGGCAGACGTATTACGGACAAGGAAACTATAGATATCATTACCATGGTCTACGGTGGCCTAACCAATAAAAAGATCGTAGCCCAACTACAAGCAAAAGGCATAAATGCCTTAGGATTGAGCGGTGCCGATGCAAACACCATTCAAGCCCATAAAAGGCCATTAAAAGAAATAGATTATGGATTTGTAGGTGATATCGATGAAGTAAATTCCGGAATATTGGCGCACCTTTTGACATTGAATCTCACCCCTGTTTTCTGCGCTATTTCACATGATGGCAATGGCCAATTGTTGAATACGAATGCAGATACGATCGCTTCCGAAATTGCAATTGCCATGGCACCCCTTTATGATACGACCCTTTATTATTGCTTTGAAAAGAAGGGAGTTCTGTTGGATATTACCGATGATAATTCTGTAGTCAAACAAATAAATGCAACCAAATACCAAGAACTATTGGCTGCGGGGGTTATTGCCGACGGTATGTTGCCCAAGCTTCATAATTGCTTTCATGCTTTGGAGAATAACGTAAAAAAAGTATGTTTAGGAGATGTAACCATGATGGAAAAAAACTCGGAACTGTTTACTACTTTAACACGCTAGAATGAATCAAAAAGAACTTACAAAAAGTGCCCTAAATTTATTGAAGCAATTAATATCCATTGAATCCTTTTCCAAGGAGGAGGACAAAACTGCCGATGCCATACAAGCTTGGCTAGCACAATACAACATTACTACAGACCGTGATGGTAACAATGTATTCGCCAAAAACAAACATTGGGACGACAGTAAACCAACCTTACTCTTAAATTCGCACCACGATACTGTAAAACCAAATACCGCTTACACCAAAAATCCCTTTCAAGCCCATTTTGAAGATGGGAAGTTATTTGGACTTGGCAGTAATGATGCCGGTGGACCCTTGGTATCACTTCTTGCCACCTTTGTCCATTTTTACCATGCCGAAAACCTGAATCATAATATTTTAATGGTAGCCTCCGCCGAAGAAGAAAATGCAGGGGAAAATAGTTTGCGCGGACTACTACCCAAATTACCTCCCATTGATGTTGCTATTGTAGGCGAGCCCACCCTAATGCAACTCGCCATAGCGGAAAAGGGACTGGTAGTTTTTGATGCTGTCGTTAGCGGAACACCATCCCATGCAGCGCACCCTAATGATGATAATGCTATCTACCACACCATTGCAATCCTGGATTGGTTTAAGAATTACAAATTTGAAAAATCAACGGAAGCCTTGGGCGATGTAAAAATGACCGTCACCCAAATCAATGCGGGAACACAGCATAACGTAGTTCCTGCACAAGTAGATTTAGTAGTGGATGTAAGGGTGAACGATGCCTATACCAATAAGGAAATAGCCGATTTATTGAAAAAAGATGCCCCATGTGAATTAAAAGAAAGGTCGTTACGGCTCAATTCCTCCAAAATAGATAAGGACCATCCGTTGGTGAAATCGGGAATTGCACTGGGGAGAACAACCTATGGTTCCCCCACGCTCTCCGATCAAGCTGCGTTAAGTTGCCAGTCCTTAAAATTAGGACCTGGGGACAGTACACGATCACACTCTGCCGATGAGTATATCTATGTACATGAGATTGAAGAAGGAATTGATTTGTATATTAAAATATTGGAAGGCTTTATAAAAGAATAGAACACAAATGAAGAACCAAGCGCAAATACCTTTTGTTTGAACTTGACTTTTGAACTTGAAATTTGAAATTGAACTTGAACTTGAACTTGAAAAATGAAACTCTGGGATAAAGGATTTAATACGGATAAAAAGATAGACCATTTTACAGTCGGCAATGATCGTGAACTAGATCTGCATTTGGCTAAATATGACGTAATCGCTTCAAAGGCCCATGCCAAAATGCTTGGAAAAATAGGCTTGATTACACCAACCGAAACCAAGGAGCTTGTTACTGAATTGGACATAATTGCAGCACGAATTGAAAAAGGCACGTTTACCATTGAACGCTCCTTTGAGGATATGCATTCTAAAATAGAATATATGCTCACCTTGAGTTTGGGAGATACCGGGAAAAAAATCCATACCGCGCGTTCCAGAAACGATCAGGTTTTGGTTGCCATGCATTTGTATCTTAAGGATGAGCTGACCGAAATAAAGTTGATGACAAAATCACTTTTTGACCTCCTTTTGAATAAGGCGGAAGAACATAAGGAGGTCATGTTACCGGGTTACACCCACCTACAGATTGCCATGCCCTCCTCATTTGGCTTATGGTTTTCTGCCTATGCGGAAAGTTTGATCGATGATCTTTATTTTGTGGAAGCCGCATACAAAGTAGCCGACCAAAACCCTCTGGGCAGTGCTGCCGGATATGGAAGTTCGTTTCCGATAGACCGAAGTTTTACCACTAAGGAAATGGGCTTTGAAACCTTGAAATATAATGTCGTCGCTGCCCAAATGAGTCGTGGAAAGGCAGAAAAAGCTACGGCATTCGGGATGGCCAATATCGCCGCCACCCTTTCTAAAATGGCGATGGACATTTGTTTGTACATGAGCCAAAATTTCAATTTTATATCCTTTCCGAATGAACTGACTACGGGGTCAAGCATCATGCCCCACAAGAAAAATCCCGATGTATTCGAACTGGTTCGGGGCAAATGCAACAAGTTACAAGCTATTCCCAACCAACTGACTTTGGTCATTAACAACTTGCCTAGCGGTTACCATAGAGACCTGCAATTGGTCAAGGAAATCATCGTTCCTGCCATACAGGATATGAAGGCCTGTTTGGAAATTTTGATATTTAGTCTCAAGGAGATACAGGTGAACAGAAATATATTGGATGACCCTAAATATGATTACTTATTTAGTGTGGATACCTTGAATGAGCTCGTAAAAAACGGGATGCCATTTCGGGATGCCTACAAGAAAATGGGCAAGGAAATCAATGCCGGCACCTTCACCCCAAAACGGGATATACACCATACCCATAAAGGTAGTTTGGGCAATCTATGTCTTACAGAAATTAGGGAGAAAATGAAGAAAGCCTTCAATTAGATTTTAAATATCGGTCCGAATAAATTTTGGTGAACTGGGCGCCATAGGATAGAATCAAACTGGAATAGGAGACCCATAGCATTACAAGAATAATACTTCCTGCGGCACCATAGGTTGAACCAGGTTCGGCCTTGCCAAAATAAAAGGCCAAGGCATACTTACCGATCAAAAATAAAAGCGCTGTAAGTGCCGCCCCCACTTTTACGGCTTTCCAACGCACATGTGTACTTGGCAAATATTTGAACATGGCACCGAACAATAAATAAATAAAGCCCAGTGACAACAACATATCCAAGGCAAAACTCAGCTCCAACATTCCGTCTGGCATCAATCTGGAAAGCTGTTTTGAAAAAGCGGATAAAAAGGACGTGAGGACAAAACTGATCAATAGTAAAAAACCAAAAATCAGAATAAAACCAAAGCTTTTTAACCGCATAAACAGGGTTGCCAGAATTTCATTGGAATAACTCGGCTTTGCTTCCCAAATATCGTTTAGCGCATTTTGTAGTTGATAAAAAACACCTGTAGCTCCATAAATTAAGACCCCTATTCCCAAGATAGTAGCCAGGATGGAAGTATTTTCACTTCCCCTATCCGCAATCATTTCCTGAATGGATTGAGCCGTCTCTGGACCCATTGCGGAAGCTATCTCAGCGAATAGTTCCCCCCTTACAATTTCTTTGCCCCAAATATACCCTACCAATTCCAAAATTAAAATGAGAAGTCCGGGTAATGAGAGTATGGCATAATACGCAATAACCGCACTGATCCTAAAAGGTTCATTGGCCATCCAAGCCGTGTAGGTTTTTACGAGTAATTTAGGTAAATGTTTTACCTTAAATTTTTCAGGGAGAGAATCCTTTTGCTTTTCTTGAGTCATATAAAGGACTTGTTTAAGTCAATGCGAATAAATTGTAATAGTAAAGTTACCGGTTATCCTTAATTTATTATGGCTCAAACAAATTTTTCTTGCGGACAAAAAGCAAGGAATCATTTTAAATATACCATCTTCAACTAGTTTAGTTGACATAATCCAAACAATCTTCCATAAACAATTCCCCATGATTTGGCTCTTCTGAAATTTAGAAATGGGCTGTTATAATTTAATCAGTAGTGCTTTACCACTAAATCCCTTTCAATACATTATGAATGAATTCCAATTTACGTTTTACCGGTTCTGAAATAATAAATGGATAAGGGTCGTCTTCCCCAATGGAACGGTTCATACTATTTAATGCAAATAAAAGCGGAATCCCAGTATCCATAAAATTCTTAAAACTGGTTTCCAAATAGGGATCAAAGGAAGCGTTCATTTTGAAATTCTCCGATGCCATAATTTTAGGATCTATTTGAATGCCAAAATTATAGGCCGTTTCAAGCATATCGGTCAAGTGGAGGTAATGTGACCATGTTTCTGCCCAATCTTCCCAAGGATGGGAAGAAGCGTATTTACTTATAAAAACATTCTGCCAGTTGACTTGAGGGCCATTTTTGTAATAATTTTCCAAAGCGTTGTCGTACGATTGGGATTCATTGCCAAATATACTCCTGAACTGTTGTAATAAGGTCGGGTTGTCGCGGATCAATCTATCCCAAAAATAATGCCCGACCTCATGTCTAAAATGACCTAATAGGGTTCTGTAACGTTCTGACATTTGTTGCTTGATCCGTTCCCGTATCACGGGATCTGCCTCAGAAATTAAAAGGGTAATTACGCCATTCGCATGACCTGTCTTTATGTCCTTTGATCCTTCGGATAGGTCATCCTTTGCCAAAAAATCAAAACAAAGTCCTTGTTGTTCATCCACCATTTTACTGACTACGGGCAATCTAAACCGTAACAACTGGTAAACGAGTCTGTGCTTGGCAAATTCAATTTGCTTCCATTTATCTAAATTATCGGTATTTAACAAATGGGGAATCGTTCTATTTAAAGAACATGCAAGACAGAATTCAGAATGGTCCCCAGCATCTACCAACCAATTACAAAGGCTATGGATGTGATTTTTACAATAGGTATAACTCTTATTCCCCAATTCATTCAAATGCCATTGAGGTAATGTCGAATCCAAAGAAACAATTTGATTGTAATAAGAGGAATAGCCTAGAAAATAACCACAGTTCACGCAGGTATGGTTCTCAAAAACAACTGTATTTTTACAGTGGGTACATTGAAATAATTTCATATTTCTTTTTCCCTTAATTTAAAAAGGACACTTTGCTATTTAATCATTTTGAGGTTGATGACCTCCTGATCGGTCAAATACCTCCAATGTCCCCTTGGTAAATCTTTCTTGGTTAGACCACCATAAACTACCCTGTCCAATTTCTGGACCTTATACCCCAAAGTATCAAAAAGTCGTTCTACAATTTTACCTCTCGAACTGAATATTTCAATACCTACTTCCCGTTTGGGGGCATTATCAATAAAACTGATATCTTGAACACGTACTACTTTTTCATCCACTACGACCCCTTCTTGGATTTTCTTCAGATCTGCGCTCCTTAATTCCTGTTCCAGAACCAGATGATATATTTTTCGCAGACCATTAATGGGACTTTTCAAAACCTTGGTCATGTTGCCATCATTGGTAAATAAAAGTAAACCCGTGTAATCCTTTTCCAATTTGTCCACTGGCAATAGTTTTGACTTCGAAGCACTGGAAATTAATCCAGAAACATGCCTTCTCCCCTTTTCATCACGTATAGTGGTCACAAAATCCTTTGGCTTATTCAGTAATACATATTCCTTCTTGACCGGGTTCAACAACTGTCCATCGAACTTTACTTCATCGGTCAATTTCACTTTATAACCCATTTCCGTAATTGGCTTACCATTTACGGTAACATTTCCTGCAGCAATATAAATATCTGCATCCCTTCG
>JBBSKR010000183.1:0-6966 GCA_038256135.1 Flavobacteriales bacterium
ATCATTTCTAACATTTTATGGACAATGCGGGAGCAAAGAATATGCTTTACTTCAAGGTTGTCACCCTAGCTAAAACTTTTTACCAGCCGTTACCGAAAAGGCAGGTTCGGGCGGGTTTTGATTTATGATTTAATACCAGAGCAAAATCCCAAATATTTTAAGGGCAGTATGAATATAGACAAAGTTTAGAATTCATCACCATACCCCGCATTACTTCAAAGATTGTATTAGGCAACGTTTTTATTCTCATAGCGCTTTATTTCATTCAGCTGCGATTCCTTTGTTTCCCTCTCTTTTTCGATATCGTAATCATCTTGGAGTCCGAGCCAGAATTTTGCTGAATTCCCAAAATATTTGCTTAATCGTAAAGCAGTATCCGCTGTTATTCTACGATTACCCTTTACGATTTCCGAAATTCGTGTTTGCGGAATTTTCAAGTCCTTTGATAGTCGGTAAGCCGTAATTTCAAGAGGTTCTAGAAACTCGTAAAACAAGATTTCACCAGGATGTACATTTGCTAACAATTCCATTTCTATACTTTTTAATGATAATCAATTATTTCGACATCACTTGCGTTTCCTTTGTCCCACATAAAGATTATCCGCCATTGTTTGTTAATTCTAATACTATGGAAATTACCCAATTTTCCGCTAAGCTTTTCCAGTCGATTTAATGGCAGAATTTTCAAATCCGCAAGGTCTTGAGAGTTGTTCAACATTCTGAGTTTTCGACGTCCTACGTTTTGAACTTCAACGGGCATTTTCTTTACTCGGATTCCATTCCAAATTTGTTCGGTGGCTTTTGAACCAAAGGACGGTATCATATCGTTATACGTTACTAACGCCAAAGATAAGTATTTTATTCCAAATAAATTTTTATTACATGTTCCTAAGGGTATGTCGATGACCTTTGGTTCCTTAATTTTTGTAGGTCAAATATCGGAATTTTGTCCTAAAGAGCTATCCATTGAAAAGGCAGCAATAAGAAAAAGCGTTAAGATTATTTTTCCCATGCTTCAGGTTGTATAACACCTAACGGTATTTGTTTTAAACGTAGCTTGTGAAAGGATGCTGACTATTCAGATGAACACAGCGTCAGATTTTTATGTTTTGTTTTTAATCTATCCTTCCTAAAAAGTCAAATTTAAAGAGTTGGCGAACTCGTTAAATAAACCCAAAGTATTGAATTTGACATTTAACGCCCTATTTGTTAAAGGCATTGTGACCATTGCACAACTTTCTTTTCTTAAAAATTCAAAAAAATCAAACACTTAAAATTTGGCGTTTTTATGAATTCTAAAGAAAAATTGAATTTTAGGATTTGTGCAATGGTTAACAGTGTTACCGGAAGGACGCAACAATTAGGTAATTGGATAATAAACCTAAGTATTCCTAATTCTTTTTATGCTTTAATTTTTGACACACTATTATAATTGGTTAGAAGCCAAGTTAGAAAAACAGCTAATGCAAATGCCAAATAGAAATTTCTTGCCAAATCTCCCTCAAGATTCCCTAAATAGAAAGCCGCCCCAACTAATGCCAAGGATACGATCAATTCAATTATTCCATGAATTTTAAATGGAATTATTTTAAAAACACCAAACTCAAAATTGGTCGTGATGGTTAAAAAAAAATGAATTGCCGCTACAGCATAGGTGAATTTTGAAGTTATATCTGGTAATTCAAATATCGAAGGAGATAATAGTAAAAATAATACCACTCCATAATCTACCGCACCATGAATTTTTGAATTGAGCTTCATATATTTTTTGTTTTAAAGATAGGACATATTGTAATAAATTCAATTTGATATGGTATCAAACAAACTTTAGATTAGCTTACTGCGATAAATTACGCTAATATAGAAATTCCTATTCAAAAAAGTGAAGCTACATCTCCGGTGATACGGCAATTTTCGGTAACAATTGGATAGCATTTTTAATGACATATCCCCTAAAAAATAAAATAGGAAGGATAGTAGCCTATACTGGTTGCTCAGTGTAGTTGCTATATGATTATAAGTATATTATGCTTTTGCAAACAGATTAAGCTGGATTTGCTATTGAAATGAACGAGGTTTTTCATTTAAACTAATTTCCCAATTCTTTTAAAAAACCAAATTCCCTTAGCCAAATCTATTTAAGGAATCGTGGCATTAACTACAAATAAAATTGGACCGTGGTCGCTAATTCGAAAGTAATCAAGTTCATTGTGTTAATTGGTAAATGCATGATTTCTAGCAAACAGCGGCCGTGTCTTAAAGGCTATAAACAATACAACCGATAAAAATCCACAAACGCCCAAACCGGCAAAAAGTGCCCAAACGGTATCCTGGATAAAACTGCCTACAAAAATAGAGATCGGAATAGAAAGTATGGTGGAAATAAAGCCGGTAATGGCAGCGCCTATTCCTGCGATATGGCCAATGGGTTCCATAGCGATAGACCTCATATTTCCCCAAATGAATCCTAAACACAAAAAAAGCAGCGACAGAAATAACAATAAAACGAATAAACTGGGATCTGCCGTATTCCAGAACAAAAGACTGTATACAAAAGCAATTGAAGTAAATAACAATAAGGCTAAAAATGACAAGTTGCGCATACCAAAACGTAAGACCAAGGTACCGTTCATCAATGTTGAAAATCCAACAGAAAGGGCCAAGCCGGCAAAGATATAGGGGAAGGTTTCCGTGAGTCCATACAATTCCTCAAAAACATGTTGGGCAGAACTTAAGTACACCAAAAATGATCCGGTAATCAATCCCGATATAATCGTACAGGAAACGGTTTCCTTATATCTAAATATTTCCTTGGTTCCCCTTACAAAAACGGAATAGGTAAACGGCACTTTAAATGCCGGATTGAGGGTTTCCTCCTGCCGTTTCCAAAACCAAACCCCTACCAGCAAGGCAAAAAACAATTGCATGTAAAAAATCCCTTCCCAACCTGCGACATCCATAATCGTTTTTCCTATTGCAGGTGCCACCACCGGAACTAAAATAAAGAAAGCGGTTACAAATGACATGATCTTGGCCATATAATCGCCGCGATAGGTATCACGAATAATCGATATGCTAATCGTTCTAGGTGCAGAGAGTCCAATTCCCTGCAAAATACGGCCTATGAGCATAATCTCTAGATTTGGTGCGAGCAAACAAATAATGCTTGCAACCAAAAAAACGGTAAATCCGAAGTAGACAATCGGTTTTCTCCCCAAACTATCGGACAAGGGGCCAAAGAATAATTGGCCCACGCCCAATCCTAAAAATATCATGGTGACCAACAATTGATTTTGGGTAGGGTCTAGACTATGAATAGCAATACCAATGTCTACCATGGCGGGTAATATCGCATCGATTGCCAGTGCAACAATGGACATTAATGAAGCCATCAATGCCACAAATTCAAAATTTGGTTTTACCTGCTCATTTTGCATCCGGCAAAAATAAGGCTTAAGCATATATGCCATGTTAACAAAAGTTCAATTTTAATTTTTGTGAAATTTTGAAATTCAAATATGTATTTTTGACCCAAAGAATAATGTATGTTGATCATAGGGATAGCTGGCGGTACGGGTTGTGGAAAAACCACAGTGGTCAACCAAATCATCAATGAACTGCCCAATGAGGAGGTTTGTGTCATCTCCCAGGATTCCTATTACCATGATCTGTCTCACCTGTCTTTGGAAGAAAGGCGAAAGACCAATTTTGATCATCCTAATTCCATAGACTTTACACTTTTGGAGCAGCATTTAATTGCGTTACGAAATGGAGCATCCATAGAACAGCCGGTTTATTCTTTTTTAGAATGTAATAGAACAGAAAAAACCATACCTACCCACCCGACAAAGGTCATTATCGTAGAAGGCATTTTGATCATGACCAACCCGGCCATTCGTAAAATGTTCGACATCAAGATTTTTGTGCATGCCGATACGGATGAACGATTAATTCGGAGATTAAAAAGGGATGTGAATGAACGCGGGTGGAACTTGGACGAGACCTTGGAAAAATATCAATTGGTCATCAAGCCCATGCATGAGCAGTTTATAGAACCGACAAAGGAATATGCGGATATTATTATCCCGAATAATAAATACAACACGGTTGCCGTTGAAATTGTAAGGAGTATCATTAATGAAAAACTAATGCAATCCTAATGGGTTTAAAAGAATTAAAAAAGAAAAAATGGTTCAAGATCATGACCAACATGTACGTGCTGGTATTGACCTTTTTTGTGGTTTGGATGCTATTTTTTGACACGAATTCCCTATTGATTCATTTGGAGCTGAGAAAAGAAATCAAAAAGCTTGAGAAGACCCAGGATTTTTTAAAAAACGAGATTGCCAAGGATAAAAAAATCATAGAAAAATTATCTGATGAGGGCGAACTTGAAAAATTTGCCAGGGAAGAATATTACCTAAAGAAAAAGAACGAGGAAATCTACTTGATCGAATATGAGGACAGCTTAAATCTAAAGAAAAAAGAATAAGCATCGCTGTACCTTGATAAGTTTTTGAAATAACTTGCATCAACATTGAAACCGGTAGCTTAACCGTTTCATACCTAAAAGTTTAACGATGTTTTAATGAAATGCCTTTGGTTATTCACCTAGTGTTAACAAAATCCTTTCATTAGCCCCGTAAATAATCGTATTTTTACCGCCTAACTTACTTTGAATATGGGCAAGATTATTGCTATAGCCAATCAAAAAGGTGGGGTTGGTAAAACCACCACAACAGTGAACTTAGCTGCCTCGCTAGGCGTACTGGAAAAAAAAGTGTTGTTGATCGATGCAGATCCACAGGCCAATGCCACATCTGGTCTGGGTATTGATGTAGATGGTGTGGAATTGGGTTCCTATCAGCTTTTGGAGCATACCAAAACCGCCAGAGAAACCATTATTGGTACAACTTCCCCAAATGTTGACCTTATTCCCGCACATATAGATTTAGTAGCCATTGAAATTGAATTGGTGGATAAGGATGAGCGTGAATATATGATGAAGAAGGCAATTATCGACCTTAAAAATGACTACGATTATATTTTGATAGATTGCGCTCCTTCTTTGGGGCTATTGACCCTTAATGCGCTAACAGCGGCAGATTCGGTAATCATACCGATACAGTGCGAATATTTTGCCTTGGAAGGTCTTGGTAAACTATTGAACACCATCAAAAGTGTGCAGCGCCTGCATAATCCCGATTTGGACATAGAAGGTATGTTATTGACCATGTACGATTCTAGATTACGTCTCTCGAATCAAGTGGTAGATGAGGTGCGCAAACATTTTGGCGATATGGTCTTTGATACGGTCATTCAGCGTAATGTTCGATTGAGCGAGGCACCTAGTTACGGGGAGAGTATTATCAAGTATGATGCTGCCAGTAAAGGAGCTACCAATTATTTGAATATGGCCAATGAAGTAGTCAAAAAAAATAAGCAGACGGTTTAGTATGGCAAAAGCGACAAAGAAACAAGCTTTAGGTAGGGGACTTTCGGCACTTTTAAAAGATCCGGAAAATGATATTAAATCCGCAACGGATAAGAATGCGGATAAGGTCGTAGGGAATATCATAGAACTTGATCTGGAGCATATTGAGGTCAATCCATTTCAGCCCAGATCTAATTTCAACGATGAATCCATTAAAGAATTAGCAACTTCTATTCGGGAACTCGGTGTTATACAGCCTATTACCGTTAGAAAATTGGGCTTTAACGAGTACCAATTGGTTTCAGGAGAGCGAAGATACCGTGCATCCAAGCTATTGGGTATGGAGACCATACCTGCTTACATTCGTATTGCCAATGACCAGGAATCCTTGGAGATGGCTTTGGTAGAAAACATACAGCGCCAAGATCTTGATCCGATAGAAATTGCACTTTCCTATCAGCGCCTAATCGATGAGATAAACCTCACGCAGGAAAAACTGAGCGATCGTGTTGGAAAAAAGAGGTCGACGATTGCCAATTACCTACGTTTATTGAAATTGGATCCCATCATACAAACCGGAATGCGCGATGGTTTTTTAAGCATGGGTCATGGTAGGGCTTTAGTCAATATCGATAAAAAGCAAGATCAACTTGCTCTTTACGAAAAAATCATAAGCAATAACCTATCCGTCAGGGATACGGAAAGCGCGGTAAAAGCGTATCACAGTGCTGATACGCCAACAGAAACAAAGAAAACGGCACATAGCGATCCTGCAGTCTTTGTACGAAAGGGAATCAAAGAGCTTACCGAAGCCCTCTCTGTTAAAGTGGATATAAAAGCTACGGACAAATCAAAAGGTAAGATTACCATCCCTTTTCATTCCCAAGAAGAATTTGACCGCATCAAAAAATTGATAACCGGTGCGTAGCTATCCTACTTTCTTGATCATCCTATTGTTTTTTGCAAATTTCTGCTTTTCTCAAGAGGATGAGGTCGTGCCGGTTCCTCCAGCAGAAACCGATAGTATACCGTCTTCCATTGGGGAGCAAGGGGTTATCATTGCGGACTCCTTGTTCGTCAAAAAAGAGGCATTTAATCCGTTGGGGCCTAGCAAGGCGGCCTTTTACTCGGCCATTTTACCCGGTTTGGGACAGATCTACAATAAACGATATTGGAAAGTACCCCTTGTTTATGGCGCCATTGGCGGTAGTATTTATGCCTATACCTGGAACAATGATAATTATCAGCGTTTTAGGACTGCCTTTAAAAGTAGGCAGGCGGGTTTTACCGATGATGAGTTTTACGACATCAATGGGGACAATGCGCCCGGAGCACCACCAGACTTGGATTTTGGTGATTTGGAAAATCAACAAGAACGTTTTCAGCGCGATCGAGATCTTTGGCTCGTCGTTGCCATTGGCATGTATGCATTGAATATTATTGATGCGAACGTAGATGCGCATTTAAAACAGTTCAATATCGACGATGACCTAAGTTTTGATTTTGAGCCTTTTTTAAATTTGAACCAAGTA
>JBBSKR010000184.1:0-6896 GCA_038256135.1 Flavobacteriales bacterium
AGGAAGCTATTTCATAGGGCTCATAAAACAAGAGGAGTCCGTTGTCGGTATAACCAATATTTTCTGGCAGGTAGAACGCTTCGGTTTCGAACATAAACCCAGTGCTATTTATCGGAGCCTGGGCGGGTATGTTTTCCTGTTCCCTAAATTTGGCTTCAGTAAAACCTTCGAATTCCTTTTCCCTTTTGAATAAATCTTGTCGGTCCAATTCAGTTCCTTTTATCTTGTCAAAATTTAAAAAACGAAAGGTGTTATAACCATGTGCACCACCGGTAAATAAATAGGATTCTAGCCTAATAGTTAGTATTTCCTTACTTTCAAACGTGACATCACCTTTTATTTTAGCCTCCCAGGGCATGGATTGTTCCGGAAATTTTCCGTCCATGTCTTCATAATCGGCAATAAAAGATTCAATTGCTCCTTCAATACTTTGTGCATCACTTACCTCATCAAAATTTAGCAATGAAATAATTTCTTCCTGTAGGGCGATATTAATGGTCTCACTTAAGTTGGATTTGTCCAAGGCTTTTGGAATGGATATCAATACCGTTGAACAATCCTCACAGTTTCCATTTGAAATGGAATAGGGTTTAAAAGTAAGGGAATCCTCCTTTTTACAGGCCGTAACTAGTACAATTGTCAAAAGGTAGATTAGCTTTATTTTCATATGGGAATCAGATTTAATGTAAAAATACGCCTTCATTGTATTCTCCAGTAGATAACGATACATTTGTGCAAGAAATAGTTGAACATGCGAGCCAAAAATCTGAAATTTAATACGAAGACCATCCATGGTGGTCAACAACCTGATAAGGCATATGGGGCTGTTATGCCGCCCATTTATCAAACATCAACTTACGCTCAATCCACTCCAGGTAGTCATAAGGGATATGAATATTCAAGAAGTGCCAATCCAACGCGAACCGCTTTGGAAAACGCATTGGCCAGTATTGAAGATGGGGAATACGGACTAGCATTTGGTAGTGGTCTTGCGGCCATAGATGCGGTAATCAAATTACTGGGACCTGGTGATGAGGTCATATCCACCAATGACTTATACGGTGGCTCGTATCGTATTTTCAAAAAAATATTCGAAAAGTTCGGAATTGTCTTTCACTTTGTAGGTATGAAGGGAACGGATGCCATAAAGGATAAAATTAACGCCAATACCAAATTGATCTGGGTCGAGACCCCAACAAACCCAATGATGAATATCATTGATATAAAGGCAGTTGCCCAGTTGGCCAAGAACAGCCATATCCTATTGGCGGTCGACAATACCTTTGCAACTCCTTATTTGCAGATGCCACTGCATTTAGGGGCAGATATTGTGATGCATTCCGCCACTAAATATCTTGGTGGCCATAGTGATACCGTTGTTGGTGCTTTGGTAGTAAATGACAAGGATTTAGCGGATAAGCTCTATTTTATTCAAAATGCAAGTGGTGCGGTTTGTGGCCCTATGGATAGTTTTTTGGTCTTGAGGGGTATCAAAACATTGCACGTGCGCATGCAACGGCATTGTGAAAACGGAAGGGCCGTGGCTGAATATCTAAATAATAATCCAAAAATTGAAAAAGTGTATTGGCCCGGATTTACGGATCATCCCAACCACGCAATCGCAACGGAACAAATGAAGGATTATGGAGGTATGATTTCCTTTGTTCCCAAAGGGAGCAACTATGAGGATGCTATAAAGATCGTGGAGCGTTTACGCGTTTTTACGTTAGCAGAATCACTTGGCGGGGTCGAAAGCCTGGCAGGCCACCCTGCAAGTATGACGCATGCAAGTATACCAAAGGAAGAACGGGAAAAAAGTGGTGTGGTGGATGCTTTGATACGACTAAGCGTTGGTATTGAAGATGCTGAAGACTTAATTGCAGATTTAGAACAAGCAATAGGATAGGATGTAATTCTACTTTAAGAGTGGAAAATTTGTTGCTTAAACAACAAAATTTGCCGAATTTTAAAAAAATCACCATTAAAATTATACAAATAGCATAATTTTGCAGTTATATTTTGAAATCAATAATTAAATCAATTGTAAATAGCTTTATGGAAGAAAAGATAAAAGTATTTATGGATGAGGTTACCGCTAGAAACGGTCACGAACCAGAATTCATACAGGCGGTACAGGAAGTTGCCGAAACGGTAATCCCATATATCGCAAAACACAAAATATATAACGGTAAAAATATTCTTTTGAGAATGGTTGAGCCTGAACGATTATTGTCATTTAGGGTAGCATGGGTAGATGATGACGGAAAAATACACGTGAACCGTGGGTATCGAATACAAATGAACTCTGCCATTGGCCCTTATAAAGGTGGATTACGATTTCACCCAACCGTAAATGCCAGTATTCTGAAGTTTTTAGCTTTTGAACAAGTTTTCAAAAACAGTCTTACCACGTTGCCCATGGGTGGTGGTAAAGGGGGTTCCGATTTTGACCCAAAAGGGAAGTCAGATGATGAGGTGATGCGTTTTTGCCATGCCTTTATGCTGGAGCTGAACAGACATATTGGACCAAATACAGATGTACCTGCTGGTGATATTGGTGTAGGTGCACGCGAGATAGGTTTCCTATTCGGTATGTACAAAAAGATTCGAAACGAATTTACTGGGGTGCTTACCGGAAAAGGATTGTCATGGGGCGGATCCAAAATTAGACCTGAGGCTACCGGATATGGTACCGTTTATTTCGCTGAAAGTATGCTGAAGACAAAGAATGAAAGTTTCGATGGCAAGACCGTAGTGATTTCAGGTTCTGGCAATGTGGCGCAGTATGCTGCAGAGAAAGCGATTGTTTTAGGGGCAAAAGTGGTGACGCTGTCAGATTCTAGCGGGTATATTTATGACAAGGACGGTATAGATAATGAAAAGTTGGCTTTTGTTATGGACCTTAAGAATAATAAAAGAGGTCGTATCTCAGAATACACCAAAAAATATACTTCGGCTGAATTCCATAAAGGTAAAACCCCTTGGGATGTAAAATGTGATATCGCCTTACCATGTGCGACCCAAAATGAATTACATAAAGAGGATGCTAAAAACCTTTTGGACAACGGCTGTATGTGTGTCGCGGAAGGGGCTAACATGCCTTGTGACGCAGAAGCTGTTCATGAATTTATCAATGCAAAGATATTGTTTGCACCGGGAAAGGCTTCAAATGCCGGGGGCGTAGCAACTTCAGGATTGGAAATGTCCCAAAACTCATTGCGTATAAGTTGGACACGCGAAGAGGTTGATGAACGTTTGAAGGATATTATGGAAGATATCCATGACTCCTGTATCGAATATGGTAAGGAAGAAGATGGGTTTTGTAATTATGTAAGAGGAGCTAATATTGCAGGTTTCGTAAAGGTGGCGGATGCCATGCTTGCCCAGGGTGTAATTTAAATACCAAAATAGCACAAAACTATAATCTAGTTGTAAGTTGTATAAATGCGAGGTTTACTTATAAAGCCTCGCATTTTTTATGCCCAAACCAGCAACCGATGGCCAAACTGCTATATTTGACAAAAAATTCACGGTATTATGCAGTTGACAACAAAGGCCATTGTACTTTCTGCCCTAAAATATGGCGATACTAGCCTTATCGTAAAAGCCTTCACTGCTTCAGACGGCCTAAAGTCCTATTTATTAAAAGGCGTGCTGTCTTCTAAAAAAGGAAACCTCAAAGCAGCCTATTTCCAACCCTTGACCCAATTGGAAATTGTTGCAAATCACAGAAATAAAGGAACCCTAGAAACCCTTCGAGAGGCCAAAGTGTCTTATCATTATCAAACCCTATATGCCGATATGGCCAAAAATGCAATGACCTTATTTTTGGCCGAGTTATTGCAAAACAGTATCAGGGAGGAGGAACCCAATGAAGCCTTGTTCCAATTTTTGGAGGCATCGTTACAATGGCTGGATATGCATAAGGATATTGCCAATTTCCATCTTTTCTTCATGTTATCACTTACCAGGTTTTTAGGTTTTTATCCAGATGTTTATCAAATAGAAAGGCCTTATTTTGATTTGTTGGAGGGCGAATTTACTGCATACGAATCCTTGAACCCTATGCTAAAGGGAGAAAATATTTATTATTTCAAGACCTTTTTAGGCATAAATTTTGATACAATTCATACGGTAAAGATGAAAAAAGCCAACCGTCAAGAATTGTTGAAATCCCTGATTCTCTATTTTGAATTGCATTTACAGGGGTTCCGAAAACCAAAATCGCTTGCCGTTTTAAATGAAGTTTTCAACTCGTATGTATAAATTTATTTTTGCGATACTGTTTTTGATTTCCTTCATGTGCAGTGCACAACAAATTACCGTTTTGGATGCAGATAACGGGGAGGCTATTCCCAATGCAGCGGTCTTTAATACAGATAAATCAAAGATCAGGCTAACTAATTTTGATGGCCATTTTGATGGTTCTATCTTTTCGCCCAAGGAGAGACTGATCGTAAGACATATTGGTTATGAGGAGTATAAAATCACCAAACTACAGATTCAAAGACAGGGCAATAAAGTATACATGATTATGAAGGCGCAGCAGTTAGACGAGGTGGTGATGTCCGTTTCTAAATGGGAGCAACAAAAAAGGGATGTTCCGAATAGAATCATTTCCTTGGATGCCAAATCAATTGCTTTTACTGCACCCCAAACTTCGGCAGACTTACTTCAAAACAGCGGAAAAGTTTTTGTTCAAAAAAGCCAATTGGGAGGGGGAAGTCCCATGATTAGAGGTTTTGCTACGAACAGGCTGCTACTTTCGGTTGATGGCGTTCGAATGAACAATGCTATTTTTAGAGGAGGTAATATTCAAAATGTCATATCCATTGATCCTTTCACGGTTAAGAATACGGAGATAATTTTTGGTCCTGGTTCTGTAATTTATGGTAGTGATGCAATAGGTGGGGTTATGAATTTTTACACTAAAAAGCCCATTTTGTCCCAGAACGATAGCTTATGGGTACAAGCAAATACCAATTATAGATTTGCTTCGGCGAATATGGAGCAAACGGTCCATGCCGATATTAATGTGGGAAATAACCGTTGGGCGTCATTAACGAGTATCAGCTATAATAATTTCCAGGATTTACGAATGGGGTCCCATGGTCCAGATTCCTATTTGAGAAATTCTTTTGTACGAACCATAAATGGAACGGATGAATTGGTGCGCAATCGTTCATCCGAAAAACAAGTGCCATCAGGGTATGACCAAATCAACGTAATGCAAAAGCTGTTGTTCAAACCCAATGTAAAATGGGATTTAAATCTTGGAGCCTACTACTCCGAAACTTCCAATTTTTCTAGATATGATCGTTTGATTCGTCCATCACGCGAAGGAACAGGGTTACGGTCTGCAGAATGGTTTTATGGCCCACAAAAGTGGTTTATGGGTAATGCCCAACTTATGAAAAAAGGGGGTGGTAAAATTTACGACGGATTAAAAGTAGGGCTGGCCTATCAACATTTTGAGGAAAGTAGGAATACAAGGGACTTTCAAGATGTCATTTTGAATACGACCATGGAAAAAGTAGATGCCCTGAATCTCAATATTGATTTGGAGAACAAGAAAATTGGGAATTTTAGATTGTATTATGGAGCTGAATACATTTTCAATAAAGTTGGTTCCACAGGTATGGATACCAATATTGAAAGCAATGAAAAAACAGATGCCGCCTCACGTTATCCGGATGGATCTACTTGGCAAAGTTTAGCGGGGTATCTTAATGGAGAATATAAAGCCAAACCTAATTTTACCCTGATGTCCGGCTTGCGTTATAGCCATATTTGGGTAGATGCGGTTTTTGATCGCCAATTTTTTGATTTTCCGTTTGAGTCGGCAGATATAAGCACGGGAGCCTTAACGGGAAGTGTTGGATTCAGTTGGTTTCCCAGGGCAAATCTGCAAATTACGCTGAATGGGTCAACTGGTTTTAGGGCACCTAATATAGACGATGTAGGTAAAATATTTGATTCTGAACCCGGTTCCGTTGTGGTCCCCAATCCAAATTTGGAACCGGAATATGCATATAATGCTGAAATTGGCATTCAAAGAAATATTAAGGACAAGGTTATTTTAAAGGGAACTGCCTATTACACCTATTTGGTAGATGCCTTGGTGCGACGCGATTTTAGTTATAATGGGGTTTCCGAAATTGATTACGCAGGGGAACTCAGTACTGTGCAAGCTATACAGAATGCAGCTAAAGCTTATGTTTATGGCTTTGAATTTAGCTTGGAAGCCTATCTTACCGAACAGTGGTCCTTGTCCTCTAACCTAACCTTAACGGAGGGTGTGGAGGAAGAGGATGATGGGTCTGAATCACCGGCAAGGCATGCCGCACCCACCTTTGGCGATTTCCACCTTGTTTGGAAAAATCAAAGGGTAAAGACAGATCTATTTTTAAATTATAACGGTGAGATTTCGTTCGATGACCTCGCGATGTCAGAGCATTCTAAAGAGTATATCTATGCCTCGGATGACAATGGAAATCCATACGCACCTTCTTGGTATACCCTTAATTTTCGTTCGCAATATGATATTACCAATCGCTTTAAGATCTCAGTAAGTTTAGAAAATATAACGGATCAACGCTATAGAACGTATTCCTCTGGTATCGTGGCCCCGGGGCGTAATTTTATTCTTGGGCTGGGCTATAATTTTTAAATAAAAAAGACCCGTTATATATGGGCCTTTCAATGTTGAACGAAAGTTAAAATTAGTTTTTAACGGCCTTCTCTACCTCTTTAGCTTTTTTAGCTATACTATCAGCAGCCTCTTTAGTTGCTTTTTTAATATCCTCACCAGTTTCCTTGGCCGCATCCATCGTTTTTTCACCAGCTTTTTTTACGGATTCTGCAGCATCCTCAGCTGCCTCCATAGCGTTTTTACT
>JBBSKR010000185.1:0-6852 GCA_038256135.1 Flavobacteriales bacterium
ATTGCAGTTTCAATACGTCTCAATCCGCTTAAAAAACAAGCATCACTTACTAAACTACTGCCTCTTCCATGATCAATATGCCGATCTTCAATAGCATTGCATAAGACTGTATCGGGTCTGTACTTACGTAACATTTTTATGATTTCCAATTGATGGTCCTCGTCATTAATAAAGAAACCGTCCCTAAATCTTAGATTTTCGCGAATCGTCACCCCTAATATTTTGGCGGCGGCAGCGGACTCCTTATCCCTAATTTCCGCAGAACCCCTTGTTCCCAACTCTCCGCGGGTAAGATCCACGATACCAACTTTTTTACCCAAAGAAATTTCTTTGGCCATGGTCCCCCCTGCTCCAAGCTCCGCATCATCTGGGTGCGCACCAAAAACTAAAATATCCAACTTCATAAGTACTGTAATAAGATTTTAGTTATCGATGGAAACAGGTAATTCTTTTTTTACCGCTTCCAGGGCTTGGGAGATATCGTACTGTAAATCTTCCAATTCTTCAATACCAATTGAAAAACGAATTAAGCCGTCGGATATGCCTTGTTCGGCCCTAACTTCTGCGCTCATTAAGGCATGGGATGTTTTTGAAGGGGACAATAGGGTACTTTCCACTCCTGCCAAACTCATGGACGATTTTATTAGTTTGAGGGATTTCTGAAATTTTGAAGCGTCTAAATCGGGTTTTAGTTCAAAAGAAAGCATTCCCCCGAAGCCCTTCATTTGTCTTTTAGCTATTTCATGATCTTGATGTGTAGGTAAGCCAGGATAATAAACCGCTGCTATATCGTCTAAGCCTTCAAGAAAATATGCCATGGCCAAGGCATTCGCGTTTTGTGCCTTCACGCGTATCCCCATCGTTTTTATACTTCGTTCCAATAACCAAACTGTATAATCGCTGAGGCTACCACCAAAATTTTTCGCCAATTGAAAGATTCGGTCCATATTTTCCTTTGTTGCTGCAACTGCTCCGGCACAAATATCCGAATGTCCGCCCATGTACTTCGTAGCACTATGGATTACGACATCGATACCAAAATCAATAGGATTTTGGTTTACAGGACTCGCAAAGGTATTATCGATCATGGTAAGTAAACCATGCTTTTTTGCTAAGGAGGCTACGGCTTCCAAATCGGTTATGGTCAATAAAGGATTGGAAGGGGTTTCAATATAAATAACCTTAGTATTCTCCTTTATTTCAGCTTCAAAAGCATCGGCAGTCCATCCTTTGGTAAAAGAATATTCAATACCATATTTAGAGAATTCTTCATTTACGAGATTATAGGTGCCCCCATATAAAGTCTGTTGCAATACAACATGGTCGCCTGCCTTTAAAAATGCCATGAGCGCAGTACTTACGGCAGCCATTCCGCTACCGAATATGAGCGCAGACTCCGCATGCTCCAATGCGGCAATCTTTTTACAAAGCCCCTCTTGATTAGGGGTATTAAAATAGCGTGGATAACGTTTGACTTCAACATCATCGTAGGCATAAGAAGTGCTCATATAAAGTGGAGATACCGCTCCCTTATGTTGTTTATCCTCTAACTCACCTACATGCGTGCATATGGTATTCAATCCTTTTTTTGTTGTACTCATTCCAATACTTATTTAGCATTTAAAGGTACAAAATAGGATTTGATTGACTATGCCTTAAACTGTATTGAATGATATAGGATCTCAAAAATGGATTTTAACAATCAAAGTAACGTATCTTAAAAAAAAAGATATCAACTTTCAGCTGCGTTAACGTCGCAAATATAATTGGGATACCAATACCAATTATCCACTAACTACTTACTAGAATATGATAACTTACTTCTTGACCTGGATCAGTTAGTTACTTCAAAGGTTTTTAGCATGTTTTTACTTAGTGAATTTGGTACTTCAGAAACGAGGGCATAAGCTCCAGGCTCCAACGTTACGGTAAAGTAACCCGTATTACCCTCGGGCAAATCGTTTACCCCACCTAAATAGGTAATAGAGGAAGGTGCGGGTTCCATTAATCCTTTTGGGTTTACCCAATTCATCCAATGCTCCAAATCCTGCAAATTTGCATTCTCACCAAGCTTAACAAGATTTACATCATGACCAACAAAATTCTCATAAACGGTTTGATCTTTAAAATACACCGAAAAAATATGATTGCCTGAACGAATAGAATCATTGAAAACAATACCTTCTGTACTGGAAATAGTTATATCGATATCCGATTTTAAGGCTTTATTTCCCGAATCAATATCGGTTACCACGATATCTTTCGTCATTCCCATCGAAGTATGAAATGTACCATTACTCATTTTTACGTAACATTCCAAAATATAGTTTCCGGGCTTCAAATTCAACGTGGTTTCCGCTATTTGATTCGGAGATAATAAACCAGAACCTCCAACAAAGTAAACTTCACTGAACCACTCGGGAAGATTGGCAAATTCTGCAAAGCCAGCTTCAGCATTTCCTTCGGTAATTAGTTTCATGGCACTGTCAAATACAGGAGCCACCAAGTTTTCCGCATCTTCAGATGTCTTTCCTTCCGGATATTTATCTATAAGGAAAAAGTGGGTTTGAGGGGATAGATTCTTATAGCGGAAAGTATTCCAGCCAGAAGTAATCGTATCTGGCATTTGAAAGTCCATATTCTCGGTTATAATTTCTATGACATGCTCCTTTTCTTCAATGACGTCCTCTTGTTTTGCCTGTTCTTTATCGCTTTTACAGGATTGAATTACGACCAAGGAAGAGATAACACTAATCCATAGTAGCATTTGATGTATAGTGGTTTGTTGCTTTTTGAACAGTCTCATGATGTTAGGTTTTATATATTGGTTAGTTACAGAATTATATAATCGATACTTTCTACTTGCTTAAAGGAATATTCCACATTACTATTCTATTTTCAACGAAAATCTAGAAAAATTTACTAAATTTTTAATTCAATTGCGACCACTATTGTATGTCTCGAGGCTATTGGCGTATAATTGGTTGTTGTTCTTCACAACCCTCATCCCATCTTTCAGATATTTGCTTATTTTTAAACCTAAAATGAATTTAATGAACATACGCACCCTCTTATTAATATCACTGCTTTTTTTAGTCAGTATTGCCTGTAAAAATCAAAAACCTACTGTCAAAGGCTATCAAGGCCAAGGGAAAAATCCGGTAGTAGCTACTTTATCCAAACCGGTGCAGAAACAATGGAAAGGAATATGGACATTTGATAACGAAACCACATTTTTTAGCAATGATTTTGAAAGTGGTCGGCTAAACGGTATCGTAGCCGATGGCAATAATCATTACACCGCATTGATAACAGCGGAAAATACGCCTATTAACGTAAGCCCTTGGTATGCTTTTAAAGTTTGGTCGACCGACCCAAGAACCATTACCATTAAAATGACCTATCAAGATTCACGAAGTAGGTATTACCCAAAAATCAGTAAAGATGGGGAGCATTTCAAACCGTTGGACAGCGTCAACTTTCATCCCATTAACCCAGGAACAGGAATCTTTGGAATTAATGCTGCACCAGAATTTATTGAAATTGAAGTTGAGGTAGCCCCAGAACCTATGTATATAACTGCGCAAGAACTTTATGGTTCTACTAGAGTAAAAAAATGGGTAGATTCATTATCTGCCAAGTCATTTGTCTCGAATTATGAAATTGGAAAAAGTAGGGAGAACAGAGCTATTAATCTTATGGAGGTTAGTAATGGGCCCCATAAAAAAGCGGTTATGGTAATTTCTAGACAACATCCTCCCGAAGTAACTGGGTTCCTGGCCATGAAATCCTTTATTGAAACGCTGACAGGAGACTCTCCAAAAGCAACAGAATTTAGGGATAGTTTTGACTTATTTGTGGTACCGTTGATGAATCCCGATGGGGTGGATAATGGCCATTGGCGCCATAATATGGGAGGGGTCGACTTGAATAGGGATTGGCAGGAATTCAACCAACCAGAGACAAAAAGTGTGAGCGATTTTCTAAATAAAAAAGAGGCGGAAGGTTATGAGTTTGTATTCGGCGCCGATTTCCATTCCACTTGGGACGATATCTACTACCCTATCGATTCCACAATTATTGGTAAAAAGGGTGCTATCGTATTTGATTGGATAAAGAATATCAGTAAACGATTGCCTCAGAAAGAGACCAACATTAAACCTTCAACTGATATAAAACCCACCATGGTATCCCGTAATTATTTTTATGTCAATCATGGAATGCCCGCAATTGTATTTGAATTAGGTGATAATACCCGAAGGGACTTCTTAAAACTTAAGGGGAAAGTAGCCGCTGAAGAATTAATGGATCTATTGTTGGACTAATTTTATTTTGAATAATTCACCTTGTACCTCCAATAGCTTAATCCTCCCAACAACAAAACTCCGGCGACGGTATACCAAATAAATACCGGCGTAATTACCTGCGCCCCACTGGCATAACTATGCAAGCCTACCAAGTAGAAGTTGACCCCAAAATAGGTCATCATGATACTGCCAAAAGCTACAACACTCAAATAATTGAAGGTCCATTTTCCCCGTAAGCCAGGCACCAATCTAGTATGTATGACAAAAGCATAGACCATGATGGAAATAAGTGCCCAAGTTTCCTTTGGATCCCAACCCCAGTAACGGCCCCAGCTTTCATTGGCCCATTGCCCTCCTAAAAAGTTCCCGATGGTCAGCATAATCAGTCCTACCGTAAGTGCCAATTCATTGATAATGGTCAATTCCTTAAGGTTGATTTCCATACGTGTCTTATTTTTTTTGGTGGTCAACATAATAAGAATAAGACAAACCAGTCCCAAAATCATACCTACTGTCAATGGTCCGTAGCTAGCCACAATTACCGCAACATGTATCATTAACCAGTAACTATCCAATACAGGCACTAAATTTCCAATGGATGGATCTATCCAGCTCTGATGTGCTATCCAAAGCAACATAGCGGTAACAAAGGCTGAAGCCGCAATAGTCATATCACTTTTTCTTCCAAAAGCCAAGCCCATGGCCATTGTTGCCCATGAAACATATAGGATGCTTTCATAAGAATTAGTCCAAGGGGCATGACCGGAAATATACCAACGTAAGACCAAGCCGGCGGTATGCCATAAAAAGAATAAGATGATGACCCCTTTGAAAAAATAAATCGCCATTCGCCAGATAGAACGATCTTTAAAAATTTGAAAAATAAGGGTAAAAAACATTAAAAAACCCACCAATGCGTAATACTTGTATAACCTGTTAAAAATATCCAAACGATTATAAATAACCTCAGTTTCAATCTTTTTATCAGATGGCAAAACTTCACTGCCATGGTTCAACTGGTTCTGCTCGAACGCTGCCAAAAGTTTATCCGCTTCGCTGTAATTACCTGTCTGTTGTGCTTTTCCCAAGGTCATCAGATAATAGGGCATTGCGTTTTTAACGAAATTGGCGTAAAGGGAATCCCGCATTGGATACTGCCCTCCCCTATACTCAACTGCAGAAATCCATTTGTTATTTTCATCATCCAATAATGGGAATATTTTTACGACATCCTGGCCAAGGGCTTGGTTCAAAAAACTTAAGCGAATATTGGCATCCTTAAAGTCCTGTTGAAATTTGTTGGGGTTGGTGGTTGCGGTAGCTTCGCGTAAAAAAGGCTCCAATTTATAGGTTCCTTTTTCATCAAAGAAATCTGTTGCCTTTACATACTTTTGACCTTCGGGAACACCAATGATTTTACGTATGCTATCATTTTGCGCCTTTTTATCCAAAGCGATAAACTCCGTATTATACCATACCGCAGGATTCATCATCATCGAAAGCAAAATCTGATCGGAGTTATAACCTAAATAGGTATCCTTCAAGCTTAATTTTCGTAATAATTCCGATGAAAAGGTATTAATAGGCTTCATGCGACCCCCTTCATCCTGTATCACCAATTTTCCGAATTTATCCGCATGGTCCTTTTCGACCATACTGGACCTAAGTAAAGAATCTATCTGATTTTTTGTTGGTGCGGCCTGGTGGTCATGACCATCATCTGCAGTGTGCTGTTCTTGCCCGTAGGTTGAAAAAGAAAATACCATTAAAATAGCCAAACCGGTTATCATTTTCTTCTTTTTATCCTTTAGCTTATCCAAAGAACTGGCCAAATCCTTAAATCGGGTCTTCCCAAAGAACATGATGCCCATTAATCCAATGTATAACAAAAAATAACCAATATAGGTGATCCAAGTCCCCCAAAAATCATGGTTTACCGATAACGTGGTACCTTTTTCATCAGGATCAAAACCAGATTGAAAGAAGCGGTAACCTTTATGATCCAACACATGGTTCATAAAAATATCGTAATCAAAAGGTCGCTCATCTTCTACAGTAACCTTGCTCATAAAGGAGGCATATCCCTTTTCCGTACCTGGGTATTTTTCCGCAATGAAATCATTCAATTTCATGGCGAAGGGAAGCTCGTAAACTTTAGACCCGTAACGAATTGCAAAATCAAGTCCACCAATAGTTACCTTATCACTAAAATCGGATGCACCTTTACCCCCTAAAACTTTAACCTGTTTAGTTTCACCATTGGAGGAGATGTCAAAAACCATAGCGTCCTGGTCTATTTCGGTTTTCTCGTTATCCGGAATTTCTACAATACCGTAGGACCCTTGCATCAACGAATCGGGAATCACAAATTGCATTCCCGCAGTATTGTAAAGTGAGCGTAGCTGTAGCGCCTGTAAACTATCTTTCACTAAGGTACCTTGAAATTGGTCTGCCATTCTCATAAAACTCCCATCAAAAGGCGCGTGAATCTGATAGATGGAATCCGTTGTCATAATATTAATCGCACCGTCGGTTTTGTTATTCA
>JBBSKR010000186.1:0-6750 GCA_038256135.1 Flavobacteriales bacterium
AATCGCTGTACTTCGGAAAGCTCAGTAACCACGCTTAAGGACGTAAGACTATAGACTAAATTGTGAATGATTGAATATCGGTGGTACCGGTGACATGTTTTCTGATGTTTCGCAATAGCGTACAAGACTCGTAAAAAGTATGGTCTGGCATTTATATTTAACGTGAATTATTAATGAAGGTGGGAAGCACTATATACCTAAAAAATTCTCGATACACTGGATTTTCCAATCAGAAAATTGGAAAGTCCGGCTCGAACTGACATTCTTCTATACATTAACAGTAGTGTCCGGTTAAAGCCTAAAGACCACTGAAATCTCGGGGCTTAAGAACGTAAGACAAAAGACTAAATTGTGAATGATTGAACCTCGGTAGTATTGGTGACATGTTTTCTGATGTTTCGCAATAGCGTACAAGACTTGAAAAAAGTATGGACTGGCATTTATATTTAACGTGTATTATCAATAAAGATGGGATTGATACAACGTTTAAGTTAGTTTACCGGACAAAAGTAAAAATAGCTTTAGACCTAAAAATTTGGGACAAACAAGCAACCTTTTTCGTGTTTAGTTTATCGATTTCGGCTTATCGAAGAAACGAATCAAGCTGTCGTTACCCATTACCGCAGTAGGAGGCTCTGGCTCCTTTACCTGCTCGTCGTCTTTTGTTTTCTTAGCCAAAATTTTTCGGAAAAGCTCCCTACAGTTGTCAAAGTCCACCTCGTAGGTTAATCCGGCACCTTGGGTAGAACCGATTTGATCTGACAAATAGGCCTGTATTTCACTTTGCCTACTGAAAAATTTGGCACTCAGTGTACCCTCCTCATTCAACAACATCTGTATCTCAAAATCCCCTGCGACCAAGGTTTCACTGGAAGCACCGACCGGCACCCCTACTTTACCGTTGAACAATATTCTATCCGATATTTGAGTTGATACGGTTACCCCGATACGATCATCGGTCTCCAAGTCTGCAGCCCTGTCCAAAATACCTTGCTCGTAGGAAAGACCAAGATTAAACTTATCACTACTACCACTTAGGATGGAATTTAGAATACCCGATGCGCTCTGAACCAGATTCCCGGTTATCGCTTGTTGATTGATACCACTCTGCGCATTTACAAAGGATCCTTGGGCCAAAAGAAATATGGCATTTTTTTCCTCCAAGGTAGGATCCTGAAGCTGATATTCCAATTCTGATTGTACAATGGAACTAGTCCCCGGGAAAGCGATTCCAAAATCAATATCCGGACTTTGAAGTTCCCCGGTGAGACGAATGACCACATCGGTCGATATCCTTCTGGTAAAACCTGGATCATCAAGCAATGGTGCGGGGTTGGCAGTTAAGGAGTAAACCGCTTCCATGTTCAATAAGGCCTCCAATGGTTTTTGGTCCCAATTGATGGTACCCCCTGGTTCTACCTTGAATTTTTTATCTATGATCCCCCCGAACTTATAATTAAACTCCCCCGTAACCACAACAAAATCCCCATACATCTCAAATTTGCCCTTGGTGTTGATCTGTATCAATATAATTCCTACACCTGTTCCTTTTAGGGAGCTCCCAGTTTTGGTGTCCGTCACAATTTCAACCTCAGCTTCGGGCGTTATATCAAGGTCAAACTCCAGTTCCAGACCCTGATAATCCTTTAATTGCCGTTGCTGCCCTAGGGTCTCTACATCATTTTTTTCGATAAAATTGATAAAGGAATAATCCCCGACACTTGCCACATCGCTCAAGGGTATTTTAAGCGAGGTTCCCCTTGCCGTAGCTCCGTCCACGGTAATATTTAGCGCTGTTGTAGGCCCATAAATACGTCCAGTGCCATTTAGGTAACCCGTACCATAGTACAGATCACCTTCCTTAAACTCCGTATTCAAGATAAGAAAGCGGTCATTATTGGTATCCACATTTAAATCCAACACCCAATTATCAAAAAAGCTCTGTGAAATAGTGCCGTCGAGATTTGCCCTGGTACCTTTGGCAATATCCTGTAAGGCTATGTTCTCAAAATCAAATGTTTGATCGGACAGTAAAACGCGGGAACGTGGAGCAAAACTATAATCCACATTTAGATAGGGTATGGCAATACCAGCATTGTTCAAGGTCAAAAGCCCATTGAAACTGGGGTTATCCACGTTACCAACGATACTTACCCGACCATCGATTTCGCCTCGAATGTGATCGATTACCCCCTCCCCCAACGGACTAAAGGGGTCCAGACTAAAGTTATTGAAATTCGCGACTAAATCAGCCTTCGGAATTTTCTCATTATTCTCAATATTCCCAACAATACTGAATTTTTCCAAACCATTGTCGGAAAGTTGGGAGTTTACCTGAAACTTGGTCAAATCTTTATTCCCAAAGATATTGATCACCAAATCTCCCAAGGGGATATCATTAATACCAAATCCAGCAATATTAAGATTTGACGAGGGAAGATAAATACCATCTTTTTGCAGTACATTCAAGGTGCCGTTGACCTCACCTTCTAATTTAAGGCTATCTATTACCGGCGTAATCTTGTTCAGCGAAACTATTTTAAACTGCAATTGCAGATCTTTATAGGTAGAATCTGCCAGTTGGCCCCGCAGTCGAATTTGCTCCTTATTATCGTTGTTCATCACAATCTCTTGTATGGTAATGCTGTCGAGTGCCCTATTTAAGATGACTTTGTTCTTACTATCCCCATCTTTATTCAATATCCATTTATTCCCCTTAAAAGTTACATCCGAAGTTTTGAGTCCGATTACCGATTTATTCTCTTTATTAAAGGTGTGGTAAAAATTCAGATTATAGGTATCATCAAAATCACTGCCGCCTTTAAATTCCGACCTAAAAAATAGGGTATCCTTTAGTGTAGTATTGATAAGGTTAAAATCCTTGAAATTGTAATAGGGTGTTTCCAATTCCCCAACGGACACATAGGTGTTGAACAAAGGGTTTTTATTGTCAATACGCACCTCAATATTATCTGCCACTGTGCCAAAGGCCGCTATACTTGGAGATTCAAAACTTAGTTTGAAATCGCCTTCATCTGCCACGATATTCCCTTTGATAAAGGTATTCGGATCAAAACGGACCTCGGGGAAAAAGAGATCAACAATCTTATTGTAAATTTTAAAGTTAAAGGAAAGATTTTGCCCATCGGAAATTTCAAATGGCTTATAATTAGTGTAAATACTTCCCAAAGAATTTTGAACGAGTCTACCCAATTCACTAATCCTGAAGTTCCCTTTCATAAAACCGGTAATAATATCTGGAGAATTGATATTTATGGTTCGCACGTCATTTTCAAAAGAAGAGGTTATCGCAAAATCTTCGAAATAATAGGTTTCATTTACATTTTGATAATTTGTTTGGGTGAATTTAATATCCCCACTAATATTGTCCAATGAAGTTCCAGTGATATCCATACTCACATTCCCCTTGAATATGGAAACACTATCGTTGATAAAATTCAATTTTTTTAAATCTGCATAATCGACCGATGCTATAAAGTTGAAGTTATTTCTAGCATCCGCAAAATTGGCCAACCCTTTAAAATCGAATTTTATATTTTCATCATTACTGATCAAGGTACCATCGAACAGTTGATCTTTTAGTATACCGGAAACCCTTACATCCTGATAATTGTATTTGTTAAACTCAATCGAATAAATTTGTCCAATAATCTCGGTATTCAATTTTTCCTTCACAAAACCTTTCCCCTTAACATTTAGATCCAAAGTGGTTTTGCCCAAACTTTTACTTGCCACAAAATCACCAAGATCAAAGTCGATCAAGGATATGAACCCGGTATAGGTAGCATCATCGATATTATTGAAATTACTCAAAACAATATCGGCGTAACTACTTCCAATAGCCGTATTCAAGTTAACTTTTGCTTCCATGGACGAGTTTGTGACAAAGGCATTGCCCCGTATCGTAAACTGACCCAATTTACTAAAGGCCGAGGGGAGTGAATTCCCAATTAAGTTTGGTAACAAGGCATTCAATTGATAATAGCTGCTCGTTACATTTTTCATTTCTGCATTTAAGCTAAATGGCATTTGGGAGCTAAAGAGATTTTTAAAATGGAAATTGCCACGTATGCCCGTATTATCGGAAAATAAAAAAAGATCATTGGTGTTCAGATCATTGAGTACTCCGCTAATATCAGCACTAAAAGTGACTTCCTTTCCTTTGCCAAACTCGTTATAAAGTAAATTGATTTCATCAAAGGAGACTTTAGACTCCTGAAAATCGGCTTCAACTTTTACTTTATTTAAAAAATCCTTAAAATCTTCCCTATCGTAATTGAATACCAGATTACCCTCCAATGCTGATAATGGGGTTATGATCTTAAGTGAATCAAAACGCATTTGCTGTTTTGTATACTTAAAATTGGTCGCAAGCTTATTTACCTTTAAGCCCCTATTGCTATAGAAGGCCATATCCTTTATTTCGGCAGAGACCTCTGGCCCCAATATCTGAAAATTTCCGGCACTGATATTCAAGCTATCAAAATTAAGGATGGTCGGTTTCTCCAGATTATCGTCCAAGTACTGAAACTTACTTTTTTTGATATCCAAGTAGGAAGAAGATAAAACAAAAGGAGGCGCACCCGGAGGTCTGGGATTGCCATCATCCAATTTATCGATAAACACTTCCAAATTCGTATTGGGTTCCCCAAAATACGTTTTAAGCTTAAAGTTTAATCCATCGACCGCAATATCACCAAACTCCATATTACCCTTCGCCAAATTACCAATGCTAAGAATGGACGTTTGCAATTCATTGATGTAGAAAAGTGTATCCTTTCGATAATCCTCGACAAAAACCCCTTCCAGTGAGGTATCCCAAGAAATGAGCGAAACCCGTAAACGATCAATGCTAATTTGGGTTCCGTATTGCTTGTTGATTTTATTCGTAGCGTACTGCGCCAACAAGGTCTGCACTACAGGCAATGAGAATATGATCGTACCCAAAACACATATTAGCAGAAGCACCAATAACGCTCTAAACAATATTTTCCGAAGTTTTTTGATAGTGCTATATGTTTTACCTTTGTTACTCAAATTTTATTCCAAATATGTTGGAAAAGAAAACAATTTATATTCTGGCTATCGAATCATCTTGTGATGATACTTCGGCGGCGGTTTTAATGAACGATAAAGTGCTTAGTAATGTTGTGGCTACCCAAGCGATCCATAAAGAATACGGGGGGGTTGTACCAGAACTGGCATCAAGAGCGCATCAGCAAAACATTGTCCCCGTAGTCGATCAAGCATTAGCCATGGCAAATATCGATAAAAAACAATTATCAGCCATAGCATTTACCCGAGGACCTGGTCTTATGGGATCACTACTTGTCGGTACCTCTTTCGCCAAATCTTTATCCCTGGGGCTACAAATACCCCTTATTGAAGTCAACCATATGAAAGCCCATATTTTGGCGCATTTTATTAGGGACGAACATATGGTGGCGCCCGCATTTCCATTTTTGGCTTTGACCATAAGTGGTGGGCATACACAAATCGTACTAGTGAAGGATTATTTTGATATGAAAATTATTGGGCAAACCCTAGATGATGCCGTTGGGGAGGCATTTGACAAAAGCGCGAAAATTTTAGGACTTCCCTACCCAGGTGGTCCCTTGATAGACAAACATGCAGCGCAGGGGAATCCATTGAAATTTAATTTTCCCATACCATAAGTCAAAGCGTTGGATTTCAGTTTTAGTGGATTGAAAACAAACATTCTATACTTCATTCAAAAGCAAACCAAAGCGGATCCGAATTTCATAAAAAATAATCTGGAAGATATTTGCGCCTCCATACAATATACCATTATCACTATATTGATGCAAAAATTAATAAAGGCCGTTAACCTTACGGGTATAGATGAGGTGGCGATCGGGGGTGGTGTTTCCGCCAATTCGGGGATTAGAAAAGCCCTACTGGAAGCACAGACAAAGTATGGGTGGAAAACCTTTATTCCCAAATTTGAATATTGTACAGATAATGCAGCAATGATAGGTATTGTGGGCTATCATAAATATTTAAACGCTAATTTTAGCCAGCAGGATGTAACAGCAAAAGCGAGGTATTTAATTTCATGATTCAAATTAAAATTGTATGCAACTATTTTATAATCCAAATTTAAAAAATGGCGATTCTGTTTTCACTTTTGACAGTAATGAAAGTAAACATATCATCAAAGTGCTTAGAAAAAGTAAGGGAGACGAATTATCGATTACCAATGGTCAAGGCTATTTATTTCAAGCTAAAATCATAAGCGACAATGTAAAAAAATGTGAAGTTGAACTTATAGCTTCAAAAAAATCCTACCCCAAAACCCATTGGCTTCACTTGGTAGTTGCACCTACCAAAATGAATGATCGTTTTGAATGGTTTTTAGAAAAGGTAACTGAAATCGGGGTGAGCGAAATTACACCTATAATTTGTGATCGGTCGGAAAGAAAAACCATTAAACTAGAGCGTATGCAACGGGTTATCGAATCTGCCATGAAGCAGTCATTACAAACCTATTTACCAAAACTGAACGAACCTATAAGCCTTACCGAATTCTTGGATAAACCTATTACAGGATTAAAATTTATAGCACACTGTGGGGATAGTGAACGTTTTGAACTAAAAAGAAGAGTTGTCGCAGATCAAGATTTGACCATTTTAATTGGGCCCGAAGGAGATTTTACTACATCTGAAATTAAAGATTCCACCAATACAGGCTATTTACCGATATCAATG
>JBBSKR010000187.1:0-6673 GCA_038256135.1 Flavobacteriales bacterium
AGTTGCCAGTTGCCAGTTGCCAGTTGCCAGTTGCCAGTTGCCAGTTGCCAGTTGCCAGTTGCCAGTTGCCAGTTGCCAGTTGCCAGTAAAATAAAAATTAATTAATTGACTAAACCTTTTATTTTTTTAACATTTGAACTAATAAATTTTTGTATTTGATGTTGACACTTGAACTTGAACTTTTTCTATGAAAATATACACCAAGACAGGGGATGATGGTACAACCGGACTTTTTGGGGGAACCCGAGTCCCCAAGCATCATATCCGCATTGAAAGTTATGGCACCGTTGATGAGCTGAATTCCTGGTTGGGTCTTGTAAGGGATCAACAAATACCTAAAAACAGTAAGCAACAATTGACCCATATTCAAGAACAACTATTTACCGTTGGTGCCATTTTAGCAACAGATCCAGAAAAAGCGGTGCTGAAAAACGGAAAACAACGTTTGAATATACCTAGAATCAATTCAGAAGAAATCCGATTTTTAGAGCGGGCTATCGATGAAATGGAATCCGAGCTCCCCAAAATGACCCATTTCATTCTTCCTGGTGGGCATACCACAGTGTCATACTGTCATATAGCCCGTACGGTTTGTAGGCGTGCAGAACGCATGTCAGCCTTATTATTTGAAAAGAGTCCCTTTGACAAGGATGTACTGTCCTATCTGAACCGGTTGTCGGATTACCTTTTTGTACTGGCACGAAAGTTGTCAAAGGATATACAGGCAGATGAGATAAAATGGATTCCAGAAAAAAAGGACTAATAAATCCATAATTTCTTCGTTATCAATATAACAATGCAATAAATATTTGCGATTTCCCTGAATTTTAGTTATAATAACTTGACTATGTCAATTTAAAAATTACTTTTGCAAAAATTATAAAATCAAACTAGTACTATGTATTGGACATTAGAATTAGCATCTTATTTAAGTGATGCACCTTGGCCGGCAAGTAAAGATGAGTTAATAGATTACTCCATCAGAACTGGAGCCCCTCTAGAAGTCGTAGAAAATTTACAATCTATGGAAGAAGAAGGTGGCGAAATTTATGAATCAATTGAAGAGATTTGGCCTGACTATCCAACTGAAGAAGATTACCTCTGGAACGAGGACGAATATTAGTATTCGATATCCATAATAACTACTTAAAAGTCTCTTTGGAGGCTTTTTTTTTATGTAATTTTGACAGGTTATCAGGTAATACAGCTCAAAAACCAAGACTGGAATACCTTTTGCTATTTTACCATGTCGGCCATATTTGTCGACCCAATACTATTTTGAAAAACGTCCTTGCAAAAGCAATGGCAAGATGCTTTTCATTTCTAATTGTTTAAACATATGAGTTTCATAAATTCCATCCTAAAGGCATTTGTAGGTGACAAATCACAAAAAGATGTAAAGGAATTACAGCCTTTAGTAGACCAGATAAAATCTTTTGAATCGCAAATCGAAAGTCTTACTAACGATGAGCTTCGGCAAAAGACCATAGATTTTAGAAGAACGATACAAGATTCCTACAAAGAGCAAACCGCGCAAATACATACACTGGAAGAAGATGTTAAAAACTCTACGGATATCGATAAGAACGAGGATATCTATACAGAAATAGATCGATTAAAGGAAGAGGCCTACGGTATTTCCGAAGAAACCTTAAACGAAATCCTTCCTGAGGCATTTGCAGTGGTAAAGGAAACCGCGAAACGTTTTAAGAATAATGAAACCATTACCGTAACGGCATCTGAATACGATAGAGTATTATCAGGTTCCAAAGATTATGTCACGTTGGAAGGTACGAACGCCATATGGAAAAATTCATGGGACGCCGCCGGCAAAGAGGTGACTTGGGACATGGTGCATTATGACGTGCAGCTTATAGGGGGTATCGCCTTGCATCAAGGTAAAATTGCCGAAATGCAAACAGGGGAAGGTAAGACCCTTGTTGCCACGCTGCCCTTGTATTTAAATGCATTGAGCGGACACGGCTCCCATTTGGTTACCGTAAACGATTATTTGGCCAAAAGGGATAGCGCGTGGATGGCACCCATATTCGAATTCCATGGTCTTTCCGTGGATTGCATTGACCACCATAGACCCAATTCAGATGGTAGAAGAGCGGCCTATAATGCGGATATTACGTATGGTACCAACAACGAATTTGGTTTTGATTACCTAAGGGACAATATGGCACATACGCCTAAGGATTTAGTACAACGTCCACACAATTATGCCATTGTCGATGAGGTGGATTCCGTTTTGGTGGATGATGCACGAACGCCTTTGATTATATCCGGACCGGTACCTGAAGGCGATCGACATGAATTCAACGAACTCAAACCAAAGGTTAACGAAATCGTTCAAAAACAACGGCAACACCTTACCAGTGTTTTGGCTGAAGCTAAAAAGCTGATTGCCGAAGGGGATACTAAAGAAGGTGGATTCCTTTTGTTACGTGTCTTTAGAGGGCTACCCAAGAATAAGGCCTTGATAAAGTTTTTAAGTGAGGAAGGTGTAAAGCAGTTGCTTCAAAAAACGGAGAACTTTTACATGCAGGACAATAATAGGGAAATGCCCAAAGTGGATGAGGACCTATTGTTTGTCATCGATGAAAAGAACAACCAAATCGAGTTGACCGATAAAGGTGTCGATTATATTTCGGGGGAACAAAATAGGGACTTCTTTGTAATGCCGGATATCGGAGGGGAAATCGCCAAAATCGAAAATCAGGATTTAGAAATTGAAAAAGAAGCGGAGCTCAAAGAAGAGCTTTTCAAGGACTTTACGGTTAAGAGCGAACGTATCCATACCATGAGTCAGCTATTGAAAGCATATACCCTTTTTGAAAAGGATACGGAATATGTGGTGATGGAAAACAAAGTGATGATCGTTGATGAACAGACCGGGCGTATTATGGATGGCCGACGATATTCAGACGGTTTACACCAAGCAATAGAGGCTAAGGAAAATGTAAAAATCGAGGCATTGACGCAAACTTTCGCCACCGTTACTTTACAGAACTACTTTAGAATGTACAGCAAGCTTGCGGGCATGACCGGTACGGCTGTAACCGAAGCGGGGGAGTTCTGGGAGATTTATAAATTGGATGTAATGGAAATTCCCACCAACAGACCCATCGCAAGGGATGATCGTAATGATTTGATCTATAAGACCAAAAGGGAAAAATACAACGCGATTATCGACGAAGTCACCAAAATAAGCCAAGCCGGCCGGCCGGTGCTTATTGGTACCACCTCGGTTGAGATATCAGAATTATTGTCAAAATTATTAAGTGTCCGTAAGGTACCGCACAATGTATTGAACGCCAAGCTCCATAAAAAGGAGGCAGATGTTGTTGCAGAGGCTGGTAACTCTGGTGTTGTAACTATCGCTACCAATATGGCAGGACGTGGTACCGATATCAAATTGTCAGAAGCTGTCAAAAAAGCGGGCGGTTTAGCCATTGTAGGTACCGAACGTCATGATTCTAGACGTGTAGATAGACAGTTGCGTGGTCGATCTGGACGCCAAGGAGATCCTGGGAGCTCTCAATTTTATGTTTCCTTGGAAGACAACCTAATGCGTTTGTTCGGTTCTGACAGGGTAGCTAAAATGATGGATAAGATGGGCTTGGAAGATGGTGAGGTCATTCAACATAGTATGATGACCAAATCCATTGAACGGGCACAGAAAAAAGTGGAGGAAAATAACTTTGGGGTGCGTAAGCGTTTGTTGGAGTATGATGATGTGATGAACGCACAACGTGAGGTAGTTTATAAAAGAAGACGCCATGCCTTGCAGGGAGAACGTTTAAAGCTGGATATTGCCAATATGGTCTATGATACCTGTGAAGTTATCGTAGAAGGCAATAAAGCTGCCAATGATTATAAAAATTTCGAATTTGAACTGATCAAATATTTCTCCATGACCTCCCCTGTCGACGAGGCCGATTTTGGAAAAATGGCAGCTCAGGAAATAACCGGGAAAATCTATAAAGCTTCCTATGAGCATTACAAGGAAAAAATGGAGCGTAATGCTGCAGCAGCTTTTCCCGTAATTAAAAAAGTACATGAAGATAATGCCAATAATTTTGAGCGAATCGTAGTTCCATTTACCGACGGTATCAAAAGCTTAAATGTGGTCACCAACCTGCAGGAAGCCTATGATAGTGCCGGTAAACAATTGGTAACGGATTTTGAAAAGAACATATCCCTGGCCATCATCGATGACTCTTGGAAAACACATCTACGCAAGATGGATGAATTGAAGCAGTCTGTACAGTTGGCCGTTCATGAACAAAAAGATCCCTTATTGATCTATAAATTCGAAGCATTCGAACTCTTTAAGGCGATGATCGAAAAAGTGAACAAAGAGGTAGTATCCTTCTTGTTCAAAGGAGAATTACCATCTGGGAACACCAATGCCATACAAGAGGAAAGAAATATAAAACGTTCCAAAGAAAAATTGCAGACGTCCAAAGAGGAAATTCCAAATAGTGATGAATTGGCTGCACGCAGCCGGGCGGTTGGTCAAAATCAAGGACAGCGACCTGCTGTAACCGAGACCATTGTAAGGGAACAACCTAAAATTGGACGAAATGAACGTGTCACCATTAAAAATGTGATGAGCGGTGAAAGTAAGACCGTGAAATTTAAGCAGGCAGAACCCCTACTTCAAAAGGGAGATTGGGTATTAACGCAAGATTAGTATCTACCAGAATATAGAAAAAGGCTTCCCGAATTGGGAAGCCTTTTTTATTTTCACTTTCCTTATATTCCAAAAAGGCTTATTCCATAGCTATAAATGGAGTGCTTCAAAAAATAACTATATTTAGACAAGCACCTTAAATTCCAAATAATGACCAATACCAGAAGAAAATTTATAACCTCAATTGGTATGCTTGCCGCTACCTCGGCATTTCCAATTACCCATTTTTCATTCAGCAAAACTTCAAAATTGAAAATAACATTAGTGGGAACGGGAATACGTGGTATCACTTTTTGGGGCAAACGCCTTTTGGATGAATATGCTGAAATATTGGAATTTGTTGGACTTTCGGATATTAATCCCAGTCGTTTGGAATATGCCAAAAACTATATTGGCGCCAACTGTCCCGTATTTACCGATTTTGAGGAGATGGTGAACAGAACAAAGCCAGACCTAATCATTGTAACGACAAAAGATTCGACCCACCATCAATATATCATCAAAGGATTGGAAATGGGCTGCGATGTCCTTACCGAAAAACCACTGACCACCGATGAGACCAAATGCCAGGCGATTTTGGATGCTGAAAAGAAATCCGATAAAAAACTGATTGTGGGCTTTAATTATCGATGGAGTCCGTATGCTACCAAAATAAAGGAACTTCTGGCCAATAAAACAATAGGGGATTTGGTATCCGTAGATTTTCATTGGTATTTGAACACCTACCACGGGGCTTCCTATTTTAGAAGATGGCATGGGGAAATGGCCAGTAGTGGCTCCCTTTGGGTTCATAAGGCCACGCATCACTTCGATTTATTGAACTGGTGGATCAATTCTGAGCCCAGTGAAGTCTTTGCTTACGGGGATTTAGAATTCTACGGGAAAAACGGTCCGCAAAAAGGACCTAACTGTCGCGGTTGTACCCATAAGGAAACCTGCGCTTTTTATTGGGACATTACCAAAGACGAATTCTCGAAAAAACTATATGTAGACCATGAACACGAAGATGGCTATATACGGGATAATTGTCTGTTCAGGGATGAGATAGATATATACGATAAAATGTCGGCACAAGTAAAATATGCCGACAATACGGTAGTGAATTATAGTCTTACCACGTATTCCCCAATTGAAGGATGGCGTGTGGCCTTCAACGGCACCAAAGGCAGAATCGAGGCTACCCAGGATATACCCTATCATGCTACACCTACCATAGACGAAGCAGAAAAACATGCATTGGAAATGGATCAGGCCAATAAAGAAGAACTAAATTACGAACCCATTATTGTGCATAATCTATGGGAAAAATATGAAGTGATACAGGTTCCCATGAATAAAAGTGGGCATGGTGGAGGTGACAAACGACTTCATGATAAAATATTCGTTAATCCTGAAATTGAGGATTCCTTTGGCCGCACCGCTGGTGTTAGGGACGGAGCGATGTCCATCTTAATAGGTATTGCGGCTAGAAGGAGCATAGAATCGGGAAAGGCTATTAAAATTGGGGATTTAACCGATCTTAATCCAAAAAAAGTGCGAAGTTGACTAAAAATCAATGCGACACTCATGGACTAAAGTATAAAATACTAGAATTATTCTTAAAAACATAATTAGATTTACAATAAGCAAGTAATAGAATATCGAGTATCTAAACCATACCTATGCCGGGATTTACCATTGACGAAGAGCGTCTTCAGGATAAAACCAAACTTTTTTTAAGGGTTAATTACACCACTAGCTACATATCCATTCTTTTCGGTGCCCTATGTTTTTTTGTTCTAGGTATTACAGAGATTATTCCGTTTTTCCTTATTGGATTCGGGATCCTGAATTTACTCAATCTTCTTTATTTCCGGGTACATAAGAATATTTTACCAACCTTTAATTTTTCATCCATCTTAGCGTTGTTCTGCTCCTTTGTAATAACCGTATACAGTGGCGGTATTTATAGTCCTTTTATCTTCCTCATAT
>JBBSKR010000188.1:0-6622 GCA_038256135.1 Flavobacteriales bacterium
ACTTTTTTTGGAGCGCGATGGGGAGCTTTTTCAACAGTGCCGGGAACATATTGAAAACGTTAATAAATTGTTGCATCCTATTTTTAATGGGGATGCTTTTACAACCTCACCCAACCAGTTTCAGTTTAAGGGCATTAAGGAACACTACATTTCCCATGGTTACGAAGGTCAGATTGACACAGGTAAAATGATGAAATCCCTTTTACATCTAGCCCTAAAAAAGGGGATTACCGTATTAAATGCCACGATGGTAGATTCGTATAAAGATATGGGTACGAAAGTTTTGGTTACAACCAGTGATTTCGAATTTCATACCAATAAATTACTGATTGCAACGAACGGTTTCGCCGCGCAAATGGTAAAGGAGAATGTGCAACCAGCAAGGGCACAGGTCTTGATTACAAAACCTATCAAAGACCTGCACATCAAAGGAACGTTTCATTTGGAAGAGGGGTATTACTACTTCCGGAACATTGACAATCGTATTCTTTTGGGCGGGGGTAGAAACCTCAACTTTAATACAGAAGAGACCACCGCATTCGGGGAGACCACATTGGTTCAAAATAAGCTCAAGGAATTACTAAAAACCGTCATTTTACCCAATATCCCATTTGAAATAGACAATGCTTGGAGCGGCATAATGGGTGTGGGTCCACAAAAAAAACCTATTGTAAAACAAGTCTCCAATAATGTTGCCTGTGGCGTACGCTTAGGCGGTATGGGCATTGCCATTGGCACTACCATAGGTAAACAGCTTGCCAATAGTTTTAAATAGCATGCTTACCATTTTAAATTCATAAAACCTATTCAAAAGGCCATTGTACTCTTAATTTTATTTTTATATTACTTTCCCATTTAGCTTATCCTTTTTCCTACTTCCTTGATTAGGTTGCCTTAGAACAGTAAACTAGTAAGAACGCGTTGGTACATCGTGAAACACGATATGAAAAAAGTATTAAAAAGAATCCTAACTTCCAATTTGGTAGTTGTATTGGTTTTGATTTCCCTAACCGGTTGCGGAGCGACACAGACCAAATATCAGCGGGAATATGCGAAGGTTTGGAACGAACTGATCAAGTCACAGGCTTGGAAAGAATCGCTTATGGCCAGAAATTTCGATACCAACGAAGATTTATATGCGAGCAATGACAACGAGGGCTTGTTTATAAATGATTCTAAAATGGATGTACGGTTCGAGGACAAATATCAGACTTTGGTTTCCAAAGCATATTTTAAGATTATCACCGAAGCAGAAAAGGCAGATGCATGTATTTCGGCAGAATATCAACTAGTACGGGAAGGGGCCGAGTCCGATAAAAGGAATAAACGTGAAGTTGTTGAAATCACCAAAAAGTATGAGGCCCATAGGGCTATGTTAAGTGGGTTAAGGTCCTGGAATATATTTAGCGACAACCGAACTGGTGATTTGGACTATTTTAAGGCAGAAAATGAAGAGGTAATTCAAAAAATGCTTCGCTCCAGGGAGTCTGACGATCAAAAGATAAATTACCTTATTTATAAATTGGCAGATCTCTACCATGTTGAAGAAAAATGAAGATTTTGAGCAGCTTAAAATAGCTGCCTACGACCATTGTTTTCAATTTGTAGCCGATAGATTAAAGCGAATACAGCTACAGATCAGTGAGCTGGAAAGTGCCTTGACTTCCGAAACAAAAAGTAGTGCAGGGGACAAGCATGAAACCGGAAGGGCGATGATTCAATTGGAACGCGAAAAATTGGGTCAGCAGTTGGCGGAGTTGGAAAAAACGCAACAACTGCTTTCCAAAGTGCCAAGGGAACGCGATACAACTACGGTTGGTTTGGGAAATTTGGTAATCACCGATGCTTTTAGCTACTTCATAGCCATCTCTGCGGGAGAATGTAAGTTTGAGGACAAATCGGTCTATTGTATTTCTGAGGCAACGCCCATAGGGCAATTGGTCATGGGCAAGTCTGTGGGACACACAATTCATTTCAACGGGAGAACTACTTCAATCCTAACCATTCACTAAATATTGATATACTTTTTTTGGCTATCTTAAAGCCGGCATATCTTTTTTTGCCTAACCAATGATATGGATAAAAAAAGAAAGTTACGAAGTAGCGAGTGGTTTGGGGGTAATGACAAAATGGGTTTCGTACACCGTTCCTGGTTACGAAATCAAGGCTATCCAGACGATTATTTTGAAGGCAAACCGGTAATAGGCATCTGTAATACCTGGTCTGAACTCACTCCTTGTAATGGCCATCTTCGTGATTTTGCCGAGGTCGTTAAAAGAGGTATATTGGAAGCTGGTGGATTTCCTTTGGAGTTTCCGGTAATGTCGTTGGGAGAAACCCTAATGAAACCTACGACCATGCTATTTCGAAATTTGGCCAGTATGGATACGGAAGAATCCATTCGCGCCAATCCTTTAGATGGTATTGTGCTTTTGACGGGATGCGATAAAACCACCCCATCAACTATTATGGGTGCCTGCAGCGTAGATCTGCCTACGATAGTGGTTCCAGGCGGCGCTATGCTCAGCGGACGTTTTAGGGGGGAGAAGATTGGTTCCGGTTCCATGAACTGGATGATTAAGGAGCGGCAAGAAATAGCTGGTTATTCCGCTGCCGATATTAGGGAGGCGGAAGTTTGTGTTGCCCGAAGTATCGGCCATTGTAATACCATGGGTACGGCTTCTACCATGGCTACCATGTGTGAGGCATTAGGATTGACCTTACCGGGCTTTTCATCCATTCCTGCCGTAGATTCCAGAAAAAAATTATTTGCACAACTATCCGGAAGGCGTATCGTTGAAATGGTAAAGGAAGATCTAAAACTGTCGACCATATTAACGCGAAAGGCATTTGAGAATGCCATTGTCACCAATGCCGCAGTTGGCGGGTCCACAAACCTAATTATCCACTTAACCGCCATAGCCGGAAGAATTGGGGTAGCCTTAAAATTGGAAGATTTTGATACGGTGGGGAGTAAAGTCCCTTTATTGGTCAATCTAAAACCTTCAGGAAAATATTTGATGGAAGATTTCTTTTATGCGGGTGGTTTGCCTGTTGTAATGAAAGAACTAATTCCCTTATTACATAAAGAAAGCATTACGGTCAACGGTAAGAATATCACCGATAATTATGGCAATGAGGTGTGTTATGATCAGGATGTTATTGCCACCTTGGCGGCACCTTTTCAAAAGGAAGCTGGAATAGCGGTTTTGAAAGGGAATCTGTGTGAAAACGGGGCAGTAATTAAACCATCCGCGGCAACGCCAAAATTAATGCAACATCGGGGCAGAGCCGTTGTTTTTGAAAGTATCGAAGACTACCATGAACGTATTGATGATCCAAATCTAGACATTGACGAGCATAGTGTCATTGTATTAAAGGGCGTGGGCCCAAAAGGATATCCGGGCATGCCCGAAGTAGGCAATGTAGACCTTCCAAAAAAACTATTGGCAAAAGGGATAACCGATATCGTTCGTATTTCAGATGGACGTATGAGTGGAACAGCTGCGGGCACGGTCATTTTGCATATTTCTCCGGAATCGACCATAGGCGGAACCCTGGCCCTAGTAAAAAATGGGGATATGATAGAGTTGGATGTCGTCAATCGGACGCTGAATCTTGATGTGGGTGTCGCCGAGCTAAACCAACGAAAAAAGGAGTGGATTCCACCAAAACCGTTGGCAGAACGAGGTTATGTGAAAATGTACATTGAACATGTGGAACAGGCTGATAAGGGAGCTGATCTTGATTTTCTGGTAGGGGGTTCAGGGTCAAAAGTAGAACGGGACTTACACTAATCTATGGAAATACTTTATTTGTTAATTGCGGTACTGGCCATCATTTTATTGACCACTAAGCTAAAGGTGCATGCTTTTTTAGCGCTTTTCATTATCTCTATTTTATATGGCATATTTGCTGGGATGCCTTTCAGTGCTATTATCCTATCCATAAATGACGGTTTTGGGTCTACACTTGGTAAAATCGGTTTGATTATCGTGCTTGGAGTAATTATCGGGGCCTTTTTAGAGAATACCGGAGGGGCTTTTGCCATTGCCGAAAAGGTATTGAAGATTATCGGAAGAAAAAGGGTGCCTACCGCTATGGGCATTATCGGCTATATCGTGTCCATACCTGTTTTTGCCGATAGCGGTTTTATGTTGTTACACCCGTTGAACAAAAGTCTTTCCAAAAAAGCAAAAATTTCAATTGCCGGTCCGGCCATAGCCTTGGGCCTAGGCTTGATGGCATCGCACACCATGGTGCCGCCTACTCCGGGGCCCATTGCCGCTGCAGGTATTTTGGGAGCGGATCTGGGGCTGGTCATCGCATTTGGCTTCCCTGTTAGTATCATAGCGTTGGTTGTCGGAATTATTTTTACGAAGAAATATGCCTCCAAAACCTATATAGAGCCCGAGATGGAAAATGCCTTGGAAGCCGAAAAGGAAATTCAAGATCCTCCTAGCGCGCTAAAGTCCTCCATTCCCATTCTTGTTCCCATAGCGCTTATCGTATTGAAATCCGTATTAAACCCCGCAAAAACAGGATTGGACAATGGATTAGTAGATTTCATCAATTTTGTTGGGGAACCGGTCATTTCCTTATTAATCGGTATTTTCTTATGCCTGTTATTGCCAAAGAAATTGAATTATGATATGCTTTCCTCCTCTGGGTGGGTAGGAAAGGCAATAAAGGATGCGGCTTCCATAATTTTGATTACCGGTGCGGGCGGCATTTTTGGTAAAATTCTACAGAATTCGGGTATTGCTGATATTTTGGGCCAAACCTTAACGGAATATAATATGGGTATTTTTCTACCTTTTGTATTGGCAGCCGCCCTAAAAACGGCGCAAGGTTCTTCAACGGTAGCCTTAGTTACAACGGCTTCCATCATCATGCCCATGATGCCCTCCCTTGGTTTTGATTCCGAGATACAGAAGGCGTTAGTGGTGGTGGTCATAGGAGCAGGATCGGCGGTGGTTTCCCATGCCAACGATAGCTTTTTCTGGGTCGTTACCCAAATGAGCGGGATGAACGTAAAAACGGGCTATCGGCTATTTAGTTTAGGAAGTGGGGTATTAGGCCTAACTGGGGCGATCGCCGTATTTATTTTTTATTCAATTTTTGCTTAAACCCTTCCAATGAAAGTATACCATACTAAAAGCGGCATCCTTGTAGAACACCAGTCGCAATTCCATTTATTGGAACAGGAGCAATGGGATACTTTTATCAACGATGATGCTATTATTGACCATACGCTGGCAAAACTCAATGAATATAATAAAATTAGTGACGCTAGCGCTATTTTGAAGAACGAGCTGAAGGCTCCGGTCCAAAGCCAAGAAATATGGGCCAGTGGTGTCACCTATTATAACAGTAAACTAGGTAGGGAAGAGGAATCCAAGGCATCTGGGGGCAGTGATTTTTATGCCAGGGTCTATGAAGCGGAACGGCCGGAATTATTCTTTAAGGCTACGGCACAGCGTACCGTAGGTCATGGAGGAATGGTTAGAATTAGAAAGGACTCTAACTGGAACGTACCAGAACCGGAACTAACGTTGGTCATTACCTCTTCTGGAAAAGTAATTGGATATACCATCGGCAACGATATGAGTTCTAGAAGCATTGAAGGAGAAAATCCGTTGTATTTGCCACAAGCAAAAACCTATGATGGATGTGCCGCACTCGGACCTTGCGTGCTTTTGACCAATAATCCTATGCCCATAGACACCAAAATTAGGTTGGCCATTACTAGGAAAGGAAAAAATGTATTCGATAAAAGCATCGGGATAGATCAGATCAAACGAAAATTAGGGGATATTGTTGGATATCTTTATAGGGAATGTTCATTTCCCAACGGTAGTTTGCTCATGACGGGGACAGGTATTATCCCCCCAAGCGATTTTACCTTGAAGATTGATGATGAGGTACTAATTTCAATTGATGGTATAGGGACTTTAGTAAATAGAGTGGGTTAAATCTCCGGCTTGCCCCGATTCAGCTTTTTTAAGGAATTTATTTTTTTACCCCGCAATCGTTTTTCTATAGATGACCGCGTGGGTTTACTTCGTTTTCTTTTTTTAGGTACGGTCAGTGATTTTTTTAGAAGTAATAAAAAGCGTTTGATGACCAATTCCTTGTTCTTATGTTGACTTCGTGATTCATCACACTGTAAAATCAACAATCCATCTTTGGTTAGTTTGCTGTCCAGTTTTAGTTGCAATCTTTTCTTTTCTCGTTCCGAAAGTCCGTTTGAGGCAGGGGAATCAAAGGTAAGTTCTACTTTCGACGAAACTTTATTGGCATGTTGACCTCCAGGGCCGCTACTTCTAATCGCCTTAAACTGTAACTCGGTAAGAATTTGATCTTGGTTCAAAACTGGGTTTTGAACAAAAGTAAACAAAAACAAATGTTCTTGCTTTTCTTTGAAAAATGGGTTCTAATTGGAGGCCTTAGTTTTGTATTAGTGTATCATTTTGGGGAAAAGCCCTCGTCTTAAGGTAAAGACTTTAGTTTTAATTTCCGCTTTCCGCTATATGATTTCCGCCAATAATCTCGCGTAGGGCGATATCAGTATAAACTGTAATCTTCTCCTCTTTTTTATTTATTATTTCAAAGCAGAAAC
>JBBSKR010000189.1:0-6587 GCA_038256135.1 Flavobacteriales bacterium
CCATAGAAATATTTCGCCTATGGACGATTCGGGATCAGTGTGACCTTAGGCCAAAAACCTTCCCACACGTGCGGGATTGTATTTTGCCTCACAGAACTACCTAAAATGGCACTTCTAACCTCTCCCAACCTGAGGTAGATAGGAAACCCCGACCTCAGGGTCGATAAATCTGAACATTAAACAATTGCTGAAGTTGCCGAAAAGGAAATTTTGTCCAAGGGAAGTCTTTCCATGTACGCCTACAAAACAAATTAAAATTTTTTAAGATGTACCACCCGTCGCCTAAGTAATAAAATCTGTGGTCCCGACCAAAACATTAGATAGGACACTAGATTAGGTAATTGCTTTTTATGGTCAGTTAAATGCGAAACCTGTGGTGACTCTATACATAAAAGCATATAGCACTAGTGCAAACATAATAAAACTGAACCATGCAAATGCATTGAAGAAGTTTTGTACTATTACATTTCCTATGTTTTTGAAACCATCGGCATAAACTTTTCCTATAAGTAGTACTGTTTTCATAATATGTATTTATAAGATCGGTACTAAATTATGGCCTTTGACCTGTCTCCCCATATAGTTTCGTCAACCGGACTTCCATTGGGGTTCACTGGCCCCGATTAGTTCACAAATCGATAAAATGTGTAGCTTGGCGTAGACCGATATTTTGTGCGGGTAGGTTCTTCTGTCATTAATATCGTTCAAAGGAAGCCTACCAAACTGCGATAAGAAAATAATTATCTTTCTATCCAGTAGGCTTGCCTATCAAAAAGGATATGCAATAGTATCCTAAAAAGAACAATTGGAATGGTTGGGCTTATAGCGGAACATAGCAAACCGAATTTTGAGTAAGGTTTAACTATGTCATTGTCAAATTACTGTTTCTTGACCGGGAAGTAATCCACTTATACTTTTATTTTTATGATGATATTGGCCTGTAAAAGGTTCGTTCTATGAGTCTGATTTAATTAATTGGAATACATGATAAAATTAGTTTTTCGAGTCGCTATCTACGTTAAAATCTAATGTTAGGTAGTTGGGATTCTGACCTAAATTCATTTCTCCACTTTTGCGGAAGCGGTAATGATGGGCGCGAAATATTCGATGTTTGTTCAAACAAAAAAAATAATTGTCCTTTCTGTTATAAAAAATATAAAACAAAAAAAGTTCCGTCCAAAGAACGGAACTTTTCTAAAAAATGTAGGTGGACGATTTTATGGGTTGATAGGCCTGTTATTAATAGCAAGTCCTGCCAAGGTTCCCAGCAACGCAATATGGATCATAATGTTCAGCCAATTGCCCGATGGTATGTGCACCAGAACCAATGCCATTAGCATAACGAACGCCAAAAATGCGTAAGCATAGAAAAGCTGTTTGCCGACCAGTACCAAAATACCCGCCACGAGTTCCAATAAGGCCAGTATGGCAGCGAGTGCATAAGTTCCCGTATCGCCTAAAAAGGCAAGTCCGCTGCTTTTGAGCATATCCGCCATCGCTTGAAGTCCGACACCCCCCAAAAATCCTTCAATAAATTTCTCTATACCGCCCCATACGAATAAAAGGCCGATACCTATTCTGATAATCAAATTTCCTGTTTTTGTATTCATAGTTCAGTACTTTTTTATATTTATCATTTGCGAAACACTTCAAAGTCCATACCTACAATCAAAATCGAACCTTTGCTCCGAAAAAGTGAAATTGTTTATTTTTTGCTCACCTTCCAAATGGTACCTGTTCCCATTTTATAGTCGTAGGGCGGTTTTTTGGTCATATCTATCTCAACGACCCCATAGTCCACTATATACATGGCATCGTCGGGACCGAACTTGACGTCGAACGGACGCTCAATTCCATCCGAACCTGAGGCCGAAGCTGGTCCACCGCCCGCGTTTGCAACAAAAGAAGTTAAGGAACCCGTGGTCGGATCTATCTTGGCAACTTGGTAACCAAAGGTCCGTACAGATCCCCTTAAGGGATTGGTCGGAGGTGCCAAATCGCCCCATTCGGCAACAAACAATTGGCCCGCAAGATCTCCCCAAGAAGCAGGGGCTACGTCGAGCAGAGATGGGGACGAGTTGATTTCATGGCGTCCCACTACCAATGAAGGGTCAGGCGGGGTAAGGCCGCTGGCCTCATGATCGATGAGGAAACCCATATCTTTTCCTACCAGTTCACCATTTATAAAAATGGCACTCTGTAAGGAATCTGGAGACTCGAATTTATCGTCGGTGAGGGGTTCCCTGGAGGCAGAATAATCCGGTACGCCGTACCATACCCCTTCCGTTATTTTAAGTGTGGCATCGATTTCGTCGTTGACCGGGCGTGATCCCCTTACGTCATATCCGTTCTCGGCCGCAAACATCTGCCCTTCATCGTTCCAGGTGATTCCGATCAGGTTGCGAAATCCCCAGGCATGTGTGGCGATCGTACTCGGATCATTGGGGTTGAATTTTAGTATCGAGCCTCCACATTTACTGACCCCAAGTATTACCTGCCCGACAGAGGTTTCCGTCCCAAAGGGCACAAAAGCACCCGTCATCACGGAATCCGTTGGATCCTCTGTCCTGAAATCGGGAGTCTTAAAATTCTTACCGAGCAAAACGATATCCTGGCAAGGCCTAGGATGCGTCCCGGGGCTGGCCATAATCCAAGGTGCAACGGAAAGATCCATCACGCCTGCATTTCCGGCCGGTCCTACAGCAACATACATCATGCCATCGGGTCCTACGGCTATATCGTTGATCTGATGCTCAGCCTGGCTATCCACTATCCCATCAAAAAGCTGGGTTACCGTACCGTCTTTGGTTACTTTGGAGACTGCCCCCGTAAGATCGGTGGCCCTATGGGTAATATAAAAAGCGCCATCGTACCAGGTAAGGCCCACCAAAGATGCGTGTATCCCCTTATTGGTCAGGTCACAGACTTCCGTGGTTCCGCCATCTTTTACCTGCAAGAGCCGGCTCGGTGCCAACTGCTCGGGGTTGAGCCCGCCTCCCGCTTCGGCGACGAACATGTTTCCTTCATCGTCCCAAGTGACCGACGTCGGATAGGTAAGCCCGCCAACGACCTTTTCTATGCTAAAACCTTCCGGTACCTCCGGAGTGCCAACTAGTGTACTATCGATCTCTGTCGTATCATCGGTGCTATCAACCTTGTTGCTTTCATTTAAATCGCAGCTGGTCATTGAGGCTCCGCAACATAAAAGTAGGGCAAGACCTGCCAGTTTGATTTGCCGGTTCCACGAACAATCGGAATTTTTAATGGATTTCATAATTTAATTATTTAAGTTACATACGTAGTTTTGGAAATGACATTATTAGTAAACCAAAACGGTAGTTTTTCAGTAATACGCAGTCTATTTCTTAGCAACTAAGAAAAGAAAATTAACCTGTGTGGGTTGACACTAACAACTAGGAATGTTGACTCTATTAATATGGGAGACGATCCAATTAATTATGGGTGTTGATGCAGGTATTTTTGAATAATTATAATGACCAAGATAAATCGCTTTTTTTATGTCTCGGCATGGAGGAACCAAGGGCGTTATTGGAAAATTCCTTTAACCGATAACGATTTCGGCATCAAGGGATACTCCATAGTAACTAACCGAAGCAAACGGGGAATTAAGCCCTAAATGAAAGGTTAAAGATTGGCAGTTTGAATCAGCCTTCAGAAGGTTTATTCATAGCTTCGGAGAACCGGTTTGCAATGATTGGTAATTCGCTCAAACATTCTATTTTGTGGGAATATTTAAAGTTTGGGTGTACTAATCCGCAAGGCAAGTATTTTTTCAAAATACTAAAAGGTGGCATAATTTGCAGGGATACCCTAAATTGAGACCAAAGAATCATTGGAGGTCTATTTTAAAAAATATGCCGTTCTGCCTTAGATTTTCGTTTATTGTCGTCAAAAGGGCCAGACCCGAAACACCCACGTAGCGCCTAGACCGAATATTACATGGGCCACTACCAATTGAAACAAAAATGCTTTTAGATCAATTTTGGGTGGGGAGCTATGCACGCGGAACGTGATCAGCCATCCAATCGCACCCGAAAGACCCAAAATAAAGCCCAGGAATGCCCCTGTTCCCCAAGAGGGAAATTTTTCTGACCAATGGAAATAAAACATCATTGTGCCGGAGAATAGGAATCCGGTGAGATAATGAATCGCCCACCCCCACATGCTATCTTCTTTGATATTCAAGGATAAGCTGTCGGAACGGTGCAATAATTTATTGAGAAGCCTCGGCTCCAGGAAATCCGATTTGAGCAATCGGCCTAGCAAATAGCTGAAAAATGTCATCAGGCTGGTCCCGACGATTCCCCCTAACAAAATTTTCGCCAATTCCATTGTCTTATTTGGAGTTATTAAGTGTTAGCAATCAGGATGGCATAAAAATTTCCAGTTCCCTGAAGCTTTTAGTTATTTAAGCCTAGGATAGTGTAGGTGAAACATATCACTTTTATGAGCCAGGGTTCATTTGGGTCAAGTATTGACCCGTTATTTCTTGGTCCCACTTTTTAAAGGCTTTCTTTTTGAAGGGCTACTTTCATCATTCATATCGGCCAGCGTTCCTTCATCTTCGGAAGAACCTTTTTTCGAGGTTTTCTTTCTTGGACTTTTTTCGCTGTTCATTTCCCCTAGGGTTCCTTTGCCATCGGAAGATTCTTTCTTATTACCATCCTTTTCGCTCATCGTACCTGATTAATTTTAAAATAAAGGAAAGGATAAAACACAATAAGTTTTGACCCGTTAAAGCTTATTTATAGCCCCAACGGTTTAGCAGGTTTTCGCAAGCAAGATTTTCAATGTTGAGATTCCTCGACCCTTGGGTTGGGGTTTCCTATCCAACTCTCCATGGGAGAGGTCAGAACTGTCATTTTCTGCAGTCTGGGTGAGGTAAAATACAATTCCGCTTCAAGAATTTTTTTTAAGGCAGTTTAAGGCAACCCAGACGGTTTTGGGTTAAGGTTAGCAGGGCTATCGTTCCATCCCGAAATTTCGGGATAACGAAGAAATGTGCAAAAAGGGACATAAAAATCATTTGATAATTTTCCAAACAGTCCCTTAAAGTAAAAAACTTCTAAATATATAAGAAACTACTTTCGCGCAACCCCTTCCAACAAGTAATCCTTTAGTTTTTGGTCTTGATCCGAAGTATGTAAGACGGCAATGTCGCCGGTACTCTCAAAGACGACCGCCCTTATTTGCCCGAGATCCAAAACGTTGGCCTCCCGAAGCTTTGCCCTAAGGTCGCCTTCGGTTACATGGGCCTTCTTTAGATTGTCGTACAATATGGTCTCGCCGTCCATTAACAATAAGGGGTCGTTATCGACCACATTACGAAACTTCTCAATCCGTCTTAACCAAGCTATCAAACTTTGTAGGCCGAATATACACATTAGGCCCAGAATGGCATGCGACAGGGTTATGCTCTTGGACAGGATGGCACTTGCGATTATGGAGCCGATCGCAATGGTCGAAGCAAAGTCAAAACTCGACATTTTACTGAAACTCCGCTTGCCGGAAATACGGGTAAGTGTAATGACCGTTATAAAAATGCCGATAGTGGAGAAAACAATGGACCAAAAGGCCCCTATTGTGGGTATTTCAAAATAGTCTGCCATAATAGTATTATTTTTTGCTGATCGACTTTATAATTTAAATAGGACAAAAGACTGTAAAACAAATGATATTTTGACTTATACATCACCTTTAAGGAAATTGTTCGGACTTGCGAACTATGGCCTAATATTTTATGTTAAGTCATTATTATCAGGTCGTTTTACAATCAGTCATGCTTATTTTTTTACTGCCTTTTATTGTCCTTTAGAAATTGTTCCAATGTCAGCAGTTCATAATCAATGGACGTTAAGGTTCCGTTGTTCGTCTTTTCGGCAGAGCATGCGGTAAGGCCTATAACCATATCCATATGTGCCCTAAAGATGATTTGATCTCCCGCATTTGCGCTTGGCCTTTTCACTTTTAATTTACCTTCTTTATTAACATCCACTTTCATAAAAATATTGAACGCGGTCGGTATGGTGTGTGCCTCGACTCCATACTGTTTTAAGTTTTCGTATAAATTATTTCGGCAGCTGGGGTGCTCTGCCACGTTGTCGTACAATTTTTTGAAGGTGTTCTCGCAACAGGGTGCCAATAAAAAGTCGTGTCTGCCACAAGTGTCCAAAACAATTTCGAGCATTTCCTTGCTTTTGTTGCTGTAGATGATATTCCCTGTGGTCAACAATAGTGATTCCTCATAATCGAACGTTTTACCATTACTCAAAAATTCGGTCATTTCGCCATCGCGGTAAGCTACAAGGTCGGCTACCTGCTCTCCTTCGGGGCAGACTACCTTAAGATATTCTCCCTTTTTTAGTTTAAAACTTGTACCTGTCTGGGGTGCTATTTTATTCATTTTAATTGTGTTTAAAGGGACATTCCCAATTTGATGCTACTTTTCTTCCAGAATATTGAGCGGCCTCCAATCCCTCGCCATGGTCGGAAAGCATTGGATTAATAGAACCTTGAAATTCTATCTCGTTTTGCCGGATAGCCTGTTTCATAATTTCATATCTTCC
>JBBSKR010000190.1:0-6586 GCA_038256135.1 Flavobacteriales bacterium
AATAATGTATAACGCACCGTATTACCTAATGGTTACTGCGGCCGGTAATTCTCAAAAAAGCAGGGATAACGAAGCGCCGTCTTACGGTACAACCGCGGATGGTTTTGACTTATTATTAGGGTTTACCTTAACAAAAAATGGACTAACCGTAGCAGGGGCAAATTCAGAAATTGACAGAAACGGTAATCTAAAAAAGGCCAATGTTTCTGCCTATAGTAGTTTGGGACCAGTTGATGACGGAAGAATAAAACCAGATCTTGCCGGTAATGGAGCTTCTATTCTTTCTACGGATTCTTATAGTAATACAAGCTACCATACTTCTTCCGGTACATCTATGGCCACGCCTGGCGTTACAGGATCCTTATTATTGTTACAACAGTATAACGAACAACTTTATGGTTCTTATATGAAGGCGGCCACCTTAAAAGGCCTGGCATTACATACCGCCGATGATGTAGATGAAAAGGGTCCCGATTACAAAATGGGCTGGGGGATTATGAATTCAAAACGAGCTGCTGAAGTTCTTTATAATAAGGATTTTAGTAGTCATATTGCCGAAGAATCCTTGGAAAGTGATGCTACTTTTTCATTCACGGTAAATGCTGAGGGTACTGAAAATCTTGTTGCATCCTTATCCTGGACCGATCCAGAATCGGATTTTGTAAACAGGGGAGAATTGAACAATACGACAGCAGCCCTTACCAATGACCTTGATATTCGTATTACCCAAGACGGTAAGACCTTCTTGCCTTGGAAATTAAATCCGGACCAGGCAAGTAGCGCCGCAATTAAAGGGGATAACAACGTAGACCCGTTTGAACGGATAGAAATACCTAACGCAAAAGGAGCCTATACTATAACAGTGACCCATAAAGGTAAACTGCAAAATAATTCCCAAGACTTTTCCTTGATTCTTTCAGGAGTAATGATGAATAGCTGTGCGGTAAAGGCTCCTGAGCAAGTTAGTATAGCTGAAGCTGATGCAACAACGGCTACCTTAACTTGGGATAGCATTAACGATGGTCTTTATGAGGTACAGTTTAAAGAAGAAAATCAGCAAGAATGGTCCACAGAATATGTAACTAATAATACTATTGTTTTTACTGGATTGGTTCACGAAAAAACCTATTCCTTCAAGATGAGGACATTTTGTTCCCAAAACGTTGCTTCGGAGTATAGCGAACCTTTTTCCTTTACGTTTATCGGCGCTGATACGATTTTGGAAGCCTTGGGCACATTAAGTTTGGAAAAGGAGATTCCTTTTAGCGTATATCCCAATCCTGCGGTAGACGAGATTCAATTGAATATGGAAACTAGTGATACGGCTATGTATCGTATTGTTAGTACTAGCGGTGTTGAATTAAAAATGGGTGCTGCCAATAATGCAAGAATCAATGTTTCCGATTTGCCTTCCGGGCTGTATATATTGCAAATTCAGGATTTTGACCTAAATATAAGTACTAAGTTTTATAAGTACTAAGAAGTACAATTCAATTAGCCTCGGTAGAAGAATAATTTAAATTAAGATTTAATTCATAACTTTTTTTACTTCGTCATCCTCCAATAAACATTCATTTCGTAAGCGAAGAAAAACTTGAGCGGTGGTAAGAACGTCCAATTCACAATAGGTAATTATGCGATTCAAATCATTCTTTTCATAGTAGACCTCTCGTACCATACTACCATCAATATCCCCTTTTGGGGAAGCAATTCCCAGAACATGGGCCATTAATTTTAGCGAAGTATAATGTTTGTAATCTCCGAATTTCCATAGCTCCATGGTGTCCAAATGGGGTACTTCCCACGGTTTTTTTCCAAACAAGTCCAGTTTTTGAGGCAATGAAATACCATGTATGATCATTCTACGCGCGATATAAGGAAAATCGAACTCCTTGCCATTATGTGCACATAAAACATTTTTTGGTTGGTTAAAATGTTCGTTCAACAACTGTTTGAAGTCTTTTAATAAACTATATTCTTCCCCATGAAAAGTAGTTATCCTAAAATTCCTGTTAGCTCCTTTATAGGTGAAATAGCCTACTGAAATACAGATTATCTTACCGAATTCTGCCCAAATACCGGCACGTTCATAAAACTCGGCAGTACTAACATCATCCTTGCGTTGGTATTGTGATTTTTGTGCCCAAAGTTCTTGTTTAGGGGTATCCAATTGCTCAAATGAACGTTGTTCTGGCACTGTTTCAATATCTAAAAATAGAATTTGGTCTAGATGTATTTTCTCAAGCATGGTTTTACGAGTTGCTATGGACTAGAAAATTAAGATTATTTCTTTAATAATTACGTTTATAGTTTTGGTTCAAAATACGGTATCTTTAAAAATGGATATCAATTGCTATGAAATCCGTCTAAATTGTTAAATTAACCAAGATGACCTTTTTACGGTTGTTCCAACACAGATTGATATCCATGGTGCTAAAAACAAAGTTTCGAATTGCTTTGCTAGTTTATTCCGCATTGATATGCACTGCTTGCAGTAGCGATAATGCTTTTCAGGATGAAAATATCGAAGGGATAGCGATTACCATCATCGGTGAAGATTTGAATACGGTTTATCAGTATGATTACGAAAGTGCCACCGATCTTGGAATTCAAACGAATCTTTCTACGGAGTTAGGCATCAACAATAATTACCTCACTTTACGCCAATTAAACAATACCATGTCTTTTTTCACTTATTCCAATAATGCCATCTCTTTATATCAAAAGGATTTGGTTTCCGGGGGTATAACAACATTTCCAGAGTTTTATGGTATAACCTCGGAACGTTCACTGATTTGGGGGCTAAATACTGAGGAATCGGTTTACTTTGGGCTTTACAAACCACTAGGTTCAACAAATTTGGCATTGCGGGTTGTTGGACTTGCCGACTTTGAAGGATTCGATGTTTCATTGGAATTTGGGATTGACCAGTTATTTGAGCCCCTGTATAGCAACGGAAAATTATTTATGACTTATAGAAGTGGAGGCGGTGATTACAAGATAGTAGTCTATGATACGGACCAGAATAAAACTATTAAGAATTTTGAATTCGGATCTACGAAGCCCAGTATTCTAATAACAGATGTTGGCAATCTTGCAGTTTTTACGCAGAACGAGAATGAAAATACATTTTTGGAACTATTTGATGACGCAAATCTTCTAAGTCTGTCAAAGACGGAATTAGAATTTGACCAACCATTCTCAGCTGGACCTATCAATGCCGCTTTGTCCGATAATAAATTGTATTATCAATATACCTATCCACAACCTTCTCAGGTCGAAAAAGGACCGGCAATGCTTGATATCTCTACCGGAGAGAATACAATTCTAGATGTATTGGGAATAATCGATAAGGTAAAGGAAGAAAACGGGTATGTCGTTAAAACCCTATTTGGACAATATCTTTCATCTAAAAATATTTTTGCTATTTCGTTTGTATTGCCAAATGGTACTGAAGCGGAACTGGGGGGCTTTATATTGGTGGGTTTGGATGGAACAGTATTGGCTCAAAAGAATTTGAATTTTATTCCGACCTATTTTGTGCAATGATGATAAACCGACTAACCGGTTTTTAAGTTTAACTGAAGTAGCCAAGTAAAAGAAGAATTATAAGATAAAAAACGCCATAGTATCGGCTAAGGGCATGTGGTCGATTCGGATTACAATTTACATTACATCAAACAAACCAAGTGGTTTGTTTTAATATACTCGTTTTAGTACTATAGGAATCAAAGAATCCCTTAATCAGGCTTTTAAATTTAAATTAAATGATTTAGTTATTTCATTCCTTATTCCATCGCAAACAGTTTAGAACAAACTTTGTTGTTTCAATGGACTTTCGTGTTCTAACAGCCATTTTTTTCGGTCCAGACCACCGGCATATCCAGTAAGGGAACCATCACTGCCTATAACCCTATGGCATGGTACTACGATTAATAGCGGATTTTTACCATTGGCAGCGGCCGCTGCCCGAATCGCTTTTACATCGCCCAAAGATTTGGAAAGTTCCAAATAGGAAGTCGTTTTTCCAAAGGGAATATTTTGTAAGTTCAACCAAACCTTCTTTTGAAAATCAGTGCCTTCTGGATTTAGGTCCAAAACAAATACTTGACGATTACCTGCAAAATATTCATTTAGTTGGTAAACGGCATCTTCTAGGGATTCAGGAATGATATCCGTTAGTTGTTCTTTTGAATTCAATACTATTATGGAAGTAAGGCCATCTGAATCACCGGTTATTTTGGTAATACCCAATGGTGTTTGGATAAGGGCTATTTCCTCCATAATGGTAGTTTAATTTTTGCTTTGGGAATTAGCTGGTTTCTCAATGACACCCGAAGCCCTTGCTCTTGTTTCCCAAGTCTTACGCGCCAATACCTGCAGATCTGCAATGCTGTCGCTCTCGTCCATGATTTCGAGTCCCAAAAGGGTTTCTATGACATCTTCCATAGTTACCAATCCACTAACCGAACCGTATTCATCTACAACAAGGGCTATAGCTTCACGCTTTTGAATGAATATTTCGAACAAGCTTGGTATTGGAGTACTTCTACGGGTGATTAAAATTTCACGTTTAATATCCTTTAGAAGAATTGCACCGTTTTGATTGATCATTTCCTCCAAAACCCTATCTTTTAAGACAAAACCGGTAATGTTATCCATTTTCTCCTGAAAAACCGGAATTCTAGAAAATTGTAGTTTGTGATTATCCTTAAAAAAATCAGCAACGGATTTATTTTCCGATGCAATTTTCATTACCGCACGAGGAGTCATGATGTCTTTTACCAAAACTTGATCAAACCGCAATAAATTTTTAATGATAGTAGATTCCGATTTTTCAAATACGCCTTCCTCATGGGCCATATCCGTCATAGCATGGAAATCTTCCCGACTCAATACACTACCGTGATGTTTACCCCCTCCCACTAGCTTCGTGAACAAGCGTAATATCCATAAAAGACCTGTATACTTTAGACCAAGCACCAAAATGTTCAAGGTTCTAGTAGAAAAGTTCGCAAGTTGTTTCCAATAGGTAGCCCCGATTGTTTTAGGGATAATTTCCGATGCAACCAGGATCAGAATGGTCATAATGGTAGACACAACACCCACCATGACATCTTCGGTAAAATCAATACCTAAAACTGTGTGAATTTCATTTCCATACAGCTGGGCATAGGCGACCTTGGCCTGCACCCCTACCAAGATGGCGCCAACGGTATGGGCTATGGTATTTATGGTAAGTATGGCTATTAAAGGTTGGTCAACGTCCTTTTTTAGTACTTCCAGCGTTTTGGCATACGATTTTCCTTCTTTTATTTTTACATTAACAAAGGTGGGCGTTATACTTAATAAAACGGCCTCAAGTATGGAACAGAGAAAAGAGAAGAAAATGGAGATGAATGCATAAAATAGTAGTAGTCCCATGGGATTATTTTAAAAATGGAAGTTATCGATAAAAATACTAAGGTATGCGCTGTTTCGCATTATCAAATGCCTGATAAAAAACCTGTTGGATCGCTCCCCTGATATTAAGTGTGTACAAATTTCTGTTTTCCCTTGTTGGATATACCCTGTTCGATAAGAAAATATACACCAACTGATTCTTGGGATCCGCCCAAACAAAGGTACCCGTAAAACCGCTATGGCCAAAACTTTCTGGGCTAACTTCTGGCGCTGGATAAGCTTCTTGTAATGGATAGGATGAATTGTTCAAATACGGTTTGTCAAACCCCAAACCTCGTCTGTTTTCATTTTCGGGATATTGTACCCGTGTAAACTCCTTCACGGTATTTTCATAAAAGTATCGTTTTCCATTATACGTTCCGTATTGAACATACATTTGCATCATCTTAGCCAAATCGTTTGCGGTGCCAAATAGTCCGGCATTTCCTGAAATACCGCCTAGCAGTGAAGCATTTTCATCATGTACCCATCCTTGGGTCAAGGTCTGTCTAAATAGGGTGTCTTCTTCTGTGGGTACAATGCTGTTGGGAAAATTTTTAATGCTAGGCAAGAAACCAAAGGTTTTCATACCAAGGGGGTAATAAAATTCCTGCTCAAGATAATCTGCATAAGGCACTCCGGTCATTTGCGTGATCAATTCTGGAAAAATGAGAAAGCTCAATCCTGAATAAGTATATTTTTTCTCGTGCGAAACTTTAGAACGATTGATAATGCGATACATTTTTCTATTGAACCTATTTTTTACATAAATGCCTTCGAATGCTTCTTTATTAAAGCGTTTGGTAGGATTCTTTCGGATAAACCTATTTTTAAACCGATTGTTATTTTTAAGTACATTTTTTAAAAACACTATATAAGGTACAAGACCTGCCTGATGTGCTAAAATCTCTCTTAGGGTCAAGTCTTTTTTATCCTTTCTTCTTTTCCACGGCTTCCAATAGGTACTAAATGGGACATCTAGATTCAGTTTTTCTTCATCCACCAATTTCATTATGGCAGGTAAGGGACCCAAAATTTTCGTTACAGACGCCAAATCATACATATCATCCAACGAAACGTGTTGAATGCTATCGTAGGTATGATATCCGTAGGCAGTATGGAAGATGATATTCCCTTCTTTCGC
>JBBSKR010000191.1:0-6586 GCA_038256135.1 Flavobacteriales bacterium
CAAACCGATTATCTGGAGGGATCTTATAATCCGGAGGAAAGAATTTTGGCAACTAAAAGGTCCAATGTAGTACTCAATTACAAATTCTCCGCTAATTATAAGACCGTGGAACTGCTAGGGGACGAGAACGACATTAAACTTAAACGGAAGTAGGTGCCTCGTCTACATAATCTGCAAGGGGCGAAGTCCGTTTAATTAAAATCGCCAGTTCAAATTAGCGATAAATTTTAATTTGGGATAATCAAAAGGAACTAGTTATAAAAGCACAAAAAAAGGTGTACATGGAGTAGCCACAATACCCCAATAAATGAAGTATTAGGATTACCATTACTTGTCATATAGGCCTCAAAGATTCCCAAGGTCCCGATATGGATAAGGTTAGCCCTTGTTCCTGAATGTTTACAAACATATATTTACCGCTTGGCGAAAAACAGATTCCGGCCAGTTCGGAATCGGAAAAAATATTTCGGGCGATGGTATAGCCTTTGCCTTCCGGTGTAATTCCGCGGAGGTAGGCATCCGGATGATCTTCACACAAAATGACATCACCCCAAGGCGCTACGGTGAGGTTATCACAATTTTTAAGGGTGTCCATATTATCGGACTCGGCAAACAATACAAGCTTGCCCGGTTCCCTGGTTTCCGCAGAACTACCTTCCTTTGGTGAAGGGATGTATTTAAATACCTGGCCTAAATTTTTTTTGCCACCATTTGTACAAGCAAAATAAATTTCATTTTTACCGTACCACATGCCTTCTCCTCTTGCAAATACAGCGGCACCCATAGCACGTCCTCGTAATCGCAGGTCATTATTTGGGGATTCTACCTCTTCCATGGTAATCCATTCCACTTCCAGTGTATCACCAACGAATACGGATTGTTCTTCCCAGTTTCGGGTGTCAAATCCCGGTTTTCCCTTTATTTTCAAGGCTTGTAATGTGCCGCCATTTTGCAATTTTCCTTTTGTTTTAGGAATGAATCGGTAAATAAGTCCATCTCCGGCATCCTCGGTTTGGTAAACAAATCCCGATTTTGGATTCACACTTACTGCTTCATGGTTAAAACGCCCCATGGCTTTAAGGGGTATGGGCTTGGTTAATTTGGTGGTAGCAGCGGCAATTTCAAAATTGTAACCATGTGCGGTTTCATTATCATCCATTTTCGGGGTAACATCTTCCTCGCAGCTAATCCAGGTATTCCAAGGCGTTATACCCCCAGCACAGTTGCGGTTGGTACCTGCAAGGCTCAAAAATTGTGACGCTACTTTTCCGGTATCTTCGTTAAGGATGAGGGTTGTAGTTCCACCTAAACTTGGGTTTTTGCCAAGACCAAAATCAAAAAAATCGGTTTTGGAAAGTTTTTCGAGGAGTTCATTTTTTTTGCCAAAAGCACTACTTTCAAGATCGTACGGACTCACCTCATGGTTTCGGATAATAACGGTTTTGCCTTTCACATTAAAAGTACCCATACCATCTGCTCTACCGGGCACATACAATCCGTCTGACATTGTCTGGCCCCATTCAGATATGACGTCCACCTTAAACCCTTCTGGGAGCGCCAGCCATTTGTTATTATATAAGGGTTTTGCAAATAAATCTTGCGGTTTAAAAAGGAAGAGGGATAACCCATAAAAACCGGTTGATATGGCAATGGATTGTTTTAAAAATTGTTTTCTTGAAATGGGATTCATGTCCGTATTTTTTTTAGACCAGTCAAAGAGAACTAAAATACATATTTTTTGTATGTTGAATTTGAAGACGGTGCGTTAATAATGATTACTTAACAATTCGTAATATGTCATAAATACAAAAAAATTGTAACCAATGCCCGTTTGGCAATGCTATTACTGAAACTTCGGTGAGGTAAAAAAAAGGCCCATAATTACTGTCTTTTCTTGGTTTTTATAAGGTAGTGCCAATGAAAGAAAAGTATCTGCCGATGAGGTGATCAACAATGGGCCTTTAAGCAACAAAATAAATACATTAACTATTACTCCTGTAGTGATGGAAAACTCCACAAAATAATATAATGTACACCTTACTAATAATCCCATTGCCAACCCAACGGTTTTTGTGGCAACACTTATTAGGCGATACGAGTTGGGCATACGTAATAACCTATTGTCGCAATAAGAATTGACAAGGCGCGAATAGTTGCTGGTATCAAGGTATTAAATCGGTCCATATTGATATGGAAATCTTCAACTAGCTCTTACGGGATTTATAAGAGCGCAGGAATAATTTTCGATCTTCGGGGCTATAGCGTGTCGGCCACAAGATAGAGCGGATTGTTTGGGGTAATAAAAATGGGGTTACCTGCAATTGTTAACTAACGGCAGCGGGGGTATTCCTAAAATAAAACTATTTTTATTACATTAGCAAAAACCACCACAAACCTTTAATTTTGGGAATTCTTACAATTATCTCTTTTTTAGGATTTACATTTTTTGTAGCAATAGTCTCTTGGTATGCCACGAGAAAGACAGATGAAAAATCGGCAGATGGCTATTATTTAGGCGGGCGTAGCCTAGGAGCTGTAACCATTGCCGGATCATTATTATTGACCAATCTTTCCGCTGAACAAATTGTTGGGTTGAATGGGCAAGCCTTTACTGAAGGCCTTATGGTAATGGCCTGGGAAACCTTAGCGGCTATAGCAATGATTTTTACGGCAATTTATTTGCTACCCAAATACATGAAAAAAGGAATTACCACAATTCCTGAGTTCATTGAAAAAAGGTTCGACCAAGGGACGAAGGCACTCTTATCACTCCTGTTCCTATTTGCTTACGGCATTGTTTTGTTGCCAACAATTTTATATTCTGGCTCATTGGCATTTAGTACCATGTTCGACCTACCTAACCTTATGGGTGTTGAGTCATGGACAGTTATCTGGATCTCTGTACTTACCATTGGTTGCATAGGTATGGTCTATGCCATTTTTGGAGGATTGAAAGCGGTAGCGGTATCCGACCTTATTAATGCCATTGGTCTCTTGATTGGTGGTCTATTGATTCCAGTTTTTGGACTTATGCTGATTGGGGATGGAGATTTTGGAAAAGGATTGGAAATTCTTTGGGAAACCAATCCCGAAAAATTTCAAATGAAGGGTGCTGTTGATTCTTCAATTCCTTTTGGTACCGTTTTTACGGGGATGATGCTGGCCCAGATTTATTATTGGGGTACCAACCAATCCATTTTACAGCGCGTTTTTGGCGCAAAAAGTCTTAAAGAAGGTCAAAAAGGGATGTTATTAGCTGCATTGGTAAAAGTTATAATACCTATAATAGTGGTGTTGCCCGGTATCATTTCATGGCACGTTTTTGATGGTCAATTGGAGAATCCTGACCAAGCCTATCCAGCGTTAGTTGCAAAGGTTTTACCTGGAGCTATCACCGGTTTTTTTGCAGCTGTGCTCTTTGGTGCTGTACTAAGCTCATTCAATAGTTTATTGAATAGCAGTGCAACACTCTTTGGATTCGATTTATATCGAATGTATTTTAAGAAAGAGGCGTCTGATCTTGAAACTGTAAAAGCGGGTAAAATATTTGGTTTGGTGCTTGGAATTATCTCCATGATAATTGCGCCGTTCATAGCTTTTGCACCAGATGGTTTGTTCAGTTATATCCAACAATCACTTGGTAGCCTTAGTGTTCCAATATTGGCAGTGGTCATGACCGGAGTAATGACTAAAAAGGTTCCTGCCATTGGCGCCAAGGTAGTGATGATCGGTGGGGTGTTAGTATATTTGATAAGCCTACTCATTTTAGAGCCATATTTTAGAGAAACCGCATTATCACTCGCACAATCACAGGGAATAACTGGTATGAAAGAGCTTAGTATCATACAGGCGCAAGCCTATCCTCATTACTTACATATTATGGGAATCCTCTTCGTCTTCAATATCTTCGTCATGCTTATTTTTGGGAAGTTAAAACCAAGAACGCAAGTAAGGCAAGAAGCAAACACCGATATTATTGACATCACCACTTGGAAATATGCATTTGTAGTTGGGGCATTTATTTCTCTGTTGGTTTTTAGCACTTATTTTATTTTCTCTTAATTTTTTAAATAGCCTTATTTTACATGAAAAAAACGTGGTGGAAAGAAAGTGTAGTATATCAAATATACCCCCGTTCGTTTAAGGACACTACCGGCAATGGAATTGGAGATATGTATGGCATCATAGAAAAACTGGACCATATCAAATCACTTGGTGTAGATGTTATTTGGCTTTGCCCTATTTATGAGTCCCCGAATGATGACAATGGCTACGATATTAGCAACTATAAAAAGATTTCAGATGATTTTGGAGGTCATAAAGCTTTTGACCAATTATTGAAAAAGATTCACCAAAAAGGGCTCAAATTGGTGATGGACTTAGTTGCAAACCATACCTCAGATGAACATTATTGGTTTACGGAATCAAAAAAATCAAAGGCCAACCCTTACAGAGATTATTATATTTGGAAAGATGGCAAAAATGGAGGGCCACCTAATAATTGGGAGTCTTTCTTTAATGGAAGTACTTGGCAATATGATGAAACTACCCAGCAGTATTATCTCCATTATTTTACAAAAAAACAGCCCGATCTAAATTGGGAAAATCCGAAAGTACGGAAAGAAATTTTTGATATTCTAGAATACTGGTTCGAGAAAGGCATAGATGGTTTTCGGATGGACGTAATTTCATTGATATCAAAACCAGATGGGTACTTGGATACTGAATTTGAAAAATTTCAAGATACCATAATCAATTATTATGCAAATGGACCTAAGATTCATGAGTATTTGAATGAGATGAATCGAGAAGTCCTTAGTAAATATGATATTATGACTGTGGGCGAAGGTCCAGGAATCGATTTGAAAAATGGACCGCTTTATGTGGATAGCTCTCGAGAAGAATTGAACATGGTTTTCCATTTTGACCATATGTTCATTGACTGTGGTTCGGGTGGGAAATATGATCCTGTTCCTTTTGACTTTAAAACCTTTAAAGCAATTTTCAATGAATGGGACGAGGCATTAAAAAATAAAGGATGGGGGAGCATTTTTTTGGGTAACCACGACTTTAGCAGAATGGTGTCACGATTTGGAAATGACAAAGAATATAGAGTAGCATCCTCAAAATTATTGGCAGCACTTTTACTGACATTAAGGGGCACCGTTTATATTTATCAAGGCGATGAAATAGGAATGACCAATGTAGCTTACGAAAGTATTGACGATTATAACGACGTTGAAACTGTCAATGCATGGAAAGCAGCGGAAAATTCTGGTCAAGATATGGATCATTTTCTAACTGTTGTGCATTCACAAAGTAGGGATAATGCTAGAACCCCCATGCAATGGAATTCTGAATTAAATTCAGGCTTTAGCAAAGAAAAACCTTGGCTAAAAGTGAATCCGAATTACAAGAATGCCAATGTTGCCTTGCAAGAAAATGATCCACATTCTATATTGAACTTTTATAGAGATATGATCGCTTTCAGAAAGGCGAACCAAACCTTTGTATATGGTGAATATGAATGTTTGGATGTTAAGCATTCGTCTATTTATGCTTACAAACGTTGGGACGATACCAATGAATTTTTAGTGATCCATAATTTCGGGGATACACCAATTACCTGGTCGAATAACTTAAATCAAAACCAATACCAGCTCCTTAAATCAAATCTTAGCGAGAACCGACAAAACCATTTTGAATTGGCGCCTTGGCAAACAAAAATCCTGGAAGTTTTGTAAACAGTGAGCTTGTTAATCAGTAAAATTCTGAGCAGTGACTGTTTTAGCTAGTAAAATTTGGGTGAGGCAATTATCTATATATCGGCAACGACTAAATTGAAATATAATTATTAATTCTTGTACTAGAGCGAATAGCTTCAATACAATGTAGAAGATGAAAGTCGTATTTGAAGTTCAAATTGGTTATAGTTTTGCTAAGTAATTCGGTGCTGCATAGATTGTTATAGTGAAAGAAATTGTCGGAATCTACTTTTAACAACGCAAGTTGCTTAACTAAAAACGTATAATTTTAAACCAGATTTATTTTCGATCTCAATTATCTGAAACTTTCTATAATATGTATCCCGATTTTTTCATGAGCTCAGTTGCGTTGAAGTCATTATATACTCCTGGAGTAAGGTAAGTACATAGTTGAAAATCATTGACCCATCTTCAATCTTGCTATTGAAGCTATAGTTTTTAACCGACATTTTATCTTCAGTTAGCTTAGCCAGTTCGATGTCGTGTGTCGTGATGATTCCCGAAGTTTGAAATTGGTTCAAATTTAGCACAACAAGGCGCCCCCAGTTGCGCCAATACAAGGTGATTACATACCGTCCATAAGAAAGTGCTCTTTCCCGCCATATTGGAACTTGTTACTATAACCGCTTCGCCTTGGTTTTGTATGCGAAAACGATCTTATCTATTTTGGTAGGTCGGTCAAATTGGCTACCGCCGTATACCACCCTATAAGCCTTAACGCTTTTTACGGAAATATATGACTCTATTTTTCAGTGATATCTTAAATGCAAATACGTACAGGAAAGTGAAATGTCCCTAAAAAAAATTAAGATCCTAATTTA
>JBBSKR010000192.1:0-6538 GCA_038256135.1 Flavobacteriales bacterium
AAAAATACAATAATTCTTGATGGACCTTGTCCGTCGATTTCGGAATTGGCCCGACAATTTCAACCTTCTTTTCCAACCGGATAATTGTATCAAAATAAGGCTTGATTTTTTACAGATAAAAGCAGTGGGCCGTCTCGAAAGGCATAGTTTTACGTAATCATCGTCCTTGCCAGTTGTTGTTCTGTTATTTTCCCATCCTTTTCAAAAACATAATAGGAATGATTTTCTCCATCCAAAGAAAGCGATGTATGTACCTCTCCATTTATAAAATGAATAGCGGAACGGTCATCACAGGCATACCCATCGGTAAGTTTATTGGATAGCATATTTTTATGATATAATGGCCTTCTGAATTTTTCTGAGTTATAATGTGGGCAATGGCTTTTATCAATAAATCGCATACCTTCCACAATACTAAGCTCCTTAGGTCTGGAATCAGTAGTACCACCATTGAACCAACACAGTGAACCTGCGCTACCCCCACCCATTACCACACCTTGGTCATAGGCATTTTTAAGGGCGATATCAATACCTTGAACCTTCCAAATGGCCAGCATGTTCAAGGTGTTGCCACCACCGACGATAATGGCATCCATTTTGGAAATCAGTTCTTCGAAGGTTTCCTTTTGGTCATATGAGTTGATCCATACTGGCAAAACATGGGGGTTGACATCTAGCTGGGAACAAACACTGTGAAAGGAGGCGATGTATTCCGCATTATCTCCACTAGCAGTAGGTATAAAACACATGTGTGGATTTTCCTTACCGGTAGCTTTGGCGATGTACTTCAGAAAAGGAACCGTGTGGCGGCCACTCCCGTAAATAACCAATTGTTTTTGCATTTTTTGTGCGAATTGAATTGGTTAAAGATAAAATGATTTTTGAATTAAAGCTATTCGCTTCTATCGGAACTGTTCCGCTTTTTAGCTCTGTTTGTATTCCTATTGTTTTTCCCTCTGAAATTGGCATTTCCAGATCTTTTGCGATTCCTATTTTGATTTCCGGAGCTGCCATTGTTTCTAGGTCTTTGGGCCGGGCGATCATCATTTTCTTCTGTGATATCCTCCTCGGTAAACTGATGCTCAGGCATACGAGGAACTTCTTGCTTGATCAATTTTTCAATATCGCGTAAATAGGGTCGTTCCTCCTTATCACAGAAAGAGAGGGCGGTTCCACTGGCACTGGCACGGCCTGTTCTACCGATACGGTGTACATAGGTTTCGGAAACATTGGGGAGGTCATAATTTACCACAAGGGATAATTCTTCTACGTCAATTCCCCTTGCCGCAATATCCGTAGCGACCAGTACTTTAAGCTTTCCGTCCTTAAAATCGCCCAAGGCCTTCTGTCTAGCCGTTTGCGATTTATTGCCGTGAATAGCGGCAGACCGAATATCTGCTTGTGCCAATTTCTTGACTATTTTATTGGCACCGTGTTTGGTTCTTGAAAAAACCAACACGGAATCCTTCGGCTGCTGCTGTAATAAATGCACCAAAAGTTTTGGTTTATTGCCTTTACTAACAAAATACACACCTTGGTCCACTTTTTCTGCCGTAGCTTGTTCCGGTTTTATAGTAACCCGTTCAAAATCGCCCAGCATTTTTCGCGAAAGATCAACAATATCTTTGGGCATTGTTGCCGAAAAGAATAGCGATTGCCTTTTTGGTGGGAGTTTCGAAATAATTTTTTTAATGTCATGAATAAAGCCCATATCCAACATTTGGTCCGCTTCATCCAATACCACATATTCCAGATCCCTAAACGATATATAGCCTTGGTTCATTAAATCCAAGAGTCTTCCGGGGGTGGCAATTATGATGTCAACACCTGCTTTTAGTGAGTTTACTTGTTTCCCTTGTTTTACCCCACCGAAAATTACCGTATTTTTGAGTCCGGTATGCTTACCATAAGCCATAAAACTTTCTCCGATCTGTATGGCCAATTCACGGGTAGGCGTTACCACCAATGCTTTTACTTTTCGTTTCGTTTGGCTAAGGCTAATGCCTTCATATAGATGTTGTAGGATGGGGATGCCAAAGGCCGCTGTTTTACCGGTACCGGTTTGGGCAACCCCCAATAGGTCTTTTCCTTTGAGCAAAATAGGTATAGCTTGTTCTTGAATTGGAGTAGGGTGGGTATAACCTTCAGCCTTTAAGGCTTTTAGGATAGCGTCGGCTATGCCGAGTTCTTTAAATGTCATAATTTTTAATAAGCGGCAAAGGTACGTTTTATTGCGGCACGAATTACAACGGGGTGAAATCAGAATTTTGAGATTAGAAATAGGGAAATAGTACAGGGTTAAGCTATTAGTGAACGGAATAAAGAATATAGAAAAAAGAGACCTCAACTAAAATAATGCTCTCAGCCGAAGTACAATTCTTGAACTTGAATTTGAATTTTGAACTTTAACTTGAACTTCATTTTTGAGCTTGAACTTGTATCCTGAGCCTAGCCAAAGGATAAGCTTGAACTTGAACTTGTTTTTTGAATTTGAATTTGACCTTGAACTTGCGTCTTGAATTTGCGTCTTGAACTTGAACTTGTTTATTGAATTTGAATTTGACCTTGAACTTGCGTCTTGAACTTGATTTTTGAACTTGAACTTGTTTTATTGTCTTACAGCCCTTTCAAAGCCGCTTCGGCACAACGTTCCCCGTCCATGGCCGCGGAAACGATACCACCGGCATAACCCCCACCTTCCCCACATGGGAACAGCCCTTTCACCACAGGGTGCTCCAATTGTTCATTTCTTGGGATGGTCACCGGGGATGAGGTTCGTGATTCTACCCCTACAACATTCGCTTCGGTAGTATAATAACCATGCATTTTTTCACCGAATAACTTAAAACCCTGGCGTAACCTACTCCCTAATAACTTGGGTAAAAGTGAATGTAAGGGTGCGGAATTTAAACCGGGTTGATAGGAGGTTGGGTTTAAATCTTGCGATATTTTCCCTTCCACAAAATCCGTTAGTCTTTGTGCTGGGGCCGTTTGGGTACGTCCACCTGAGGTAAAAGCCAATCGTTCCAAATCTTTTTGATATTCCAGGCCTTTGAGGGCACCGAATTTCTCATATTTGGGAATATCCTTAGCTACATCGATCTCCACCACGATTCCCGAATTGGCATATAAGTTGTTTCGCTTTGAAGGCGACATGCCATTGACCACCACTTCCCCAGGTGCCGTAGCTGCCGGAACGATAAAACCGCCAGGACACATACAAAATGAATAGACCCCTCTTTGGTTTACCTGTTGCACCAAACTATAGGCAGCCGCCGGAAGCAACTCATTACGATCTCCATCACAATGGTATTGAATAGCGTCAATGATGTGCTGCGGATGCTCTACCCGTACTCCCATGGCAAAGGATTTCGCAGTGAGTTCAATATTCTTTTTATCCAAAAGTTCAAAAATATCACGCGCCGAATGTCCGGTAGCCAAGATGAGTCGCTCTACGCTCATTTCGGTAGTTTCATTCAAAATAATCGCTTTAAGCCTATTGTCTTTGATGATGAAATCCGTCACTTTGGTGTTGAAATGAATTTCACCCCCGTGTTGCAGAATCGCTTCCCTAATATTCTGGACAATTTTAGGGAGTTTGTTCGTTCCAATGTGAGGATGGGCATCAACCAATATTTGTTCCGTTGCGCCATGATATACCAAACTTTCAAAAATACGGCGTACATCGCCCCTTTTTAAACTACGGGTGTAGAGTTTCCCATCCGAATAGGTACCTGCACCACCCTCGCCAAAGCAGTAATTGCTTTCACTGTTTACGATATGGTCTTGATTAATGGCCTTTAGGTCGCGTCTTCTTTCCTTTACATCCTTTCCACGTTCCAGCACAATGGGTTTGAAACCCAACTCCAAACATCGAAGCGCCGCCCACATTCCCGCTGGTCCAAATCCGACAATATGGATCGGTTTTGCGTTGGTCACCTCTTTATAATGGAAGGATAAGGCGTTTGCCGGTGCAGGTTCATCAATATAAACGGCCAGTTTGTAGTTGAATACGATTTTTGGCTTACGGGCATCTATGGATTTACGTAGGACTTTTATCTGAAAGGAGTTTTCGGAAACCCCTAAATACTTGGCCGTTTTTTTTTCAAGACTGCCTGTAGCAACTTCTTCCGCTAGGGTTAACCGTATCTGTACATTTTTGACCATGTAGCAAAATTAAAGCAAATTATATGATTGCCTCAATAAACCACATTTTCCTTTGTATTGATCAAAGGCGTGTATTGGGTATATCTCTGAACCGTTAATTTATGATACTCCTAAAAGTTATTGGGATGCACTATGGCTTTCCATAGGAAATGTTGTGCTTTAGCGTTTTGCTTGGGATTTGTATTTGAGTCCAACTGATTGAGCCGAAAAATGAGCAATAATTTAGGACTTAGCTTTCTAAGTCGGTACGAAGGAATAAGGTACTGAATGAATTACGGGACTACAAATTTAAAAATTAAGTGATCGTGTTAGTGGATTTCGTGGGCGTGTATTTTGCACTTTGCTTAAATTTTATCAAACCATAAGGAAGGGCCTTATAAGGTTCAAAGCGTCATTTTAAGTGAGCGTTCTAGGCGTTTTATATTACAGAGTTTATGATGGTAGTTTTGCTAGGGGAGTGGCGTAAAAATACAAAACTGTAAAATAGGCTGTAACATCATATTTTATTGGTCTTGGCAGTCTGTTAAACTTCTCCTAAAGGTGTAATATTTTAGCTTTTATTACGTCTAATCGACTGTGCATATAAGGGCGCGTATTGTGCCCATCACAATAAGTAAAATTGGAAGTAAAAAATGAAAAATACAAATAAAGAAACTCAAACAAAAGGGATTGGAAATGATAGGCCATTAACCCGTCATAAGAGCTGGAGAAATAATCGAAGGCATAGTTCATTAAAACTAATAAAATTTTCTTAAGGACAAAAAAAAGGGCGAAAGCCCTTTTTTTATGAGTATTAAACAACTTTTTTGCTTTTGCTTTTCAATTTACACTCGGTTTAATTCGTCCATAGGCTTTGAATCTATTGACTTGTGCAACAGTTACCGTTTTTAACTGCTGGCGTTTCTCATGTTAATGTTTTAAGGCTCTTTTTTTTATCATCCACCTCTTATATCCTTTATGCTGTTCATTACCTTAAAAGCTTTTGGCTCAATTTTTTCTATTTCTGTATTTAATCTGTTCAATTCTAAACGTGTAATGACAGTGTAGATAATATCCATTTCTCTTGAAACACCATTTCTGGCATAACCAACTTGACCTTTATAAATCGTTACCCCACTTCCCAATTTATCAATTATCATTTCTTTTATACGGGTACTCTGTGTAGAAATGATTGTAACGCCAATATATTCTTCGATACCATCAATGTATGGGTGAAGCTATTGCCTTATTAGGATACCTAACCGATGTTTCGTAATCTGTTGCCTAAGCCTATAGTATTCCGGGTTTTCCTGTCTTCTTTTTTGGTTTCCCTCCAATGCCTCTTGATAAATGGAGCGCTCTATGAAGCGTCCGTTTTTATTTACGGTTATTGGACTCGGTACTTTTTTAGCCCTTTAGAATAGTATATTCGAAATTTTCTTCTTGAATTAAGAAAAACATCACGTAAATTGTATAGGATTAATAATCCAAATCAGGCAAAGTCTAAATCCTCTATAGAAATACAGATCATGAAATTTGTAGGAAGTCAGCTGGCATATTATTTGAAAGACAGAAACTTCAAAAGAAATTCTAAGATACTCCTTAAATATTTGGCCCTTTTGGGAATTGTCATCTTAATTTATTCTATTCTTTTCCACATCATTATGGCAAAGGTTGAAGGCCAAGATCATTCCTGGGTAACAGGTGCTTATTGGACACTTACTGTTATGAGCACCCTTGGTTTTGGAGATATCACATTTGCATCTGATATCGGTCGTATTTTCAGTATAATAGTTTTACTTACTGGAATTGTTTCGTTAATGATCGTTTTACCTTTTGCCTTCATAAGGCATTTTTACGTTCCTCTTTTAGAGTCAAAAGACAAAAACAGGGTTCCCCGCCAAGTTCCGACCGGGACAAAAGATCATATCTTGATATGTTCTTTTGATGTCATAGCAAGAGATCTCACGGAGAGATTAAAACAGGATAATATACCCTATTACGTTATCGAAAACGATCAGAAGAAAGCACTTGAAATTCATGAGGGCCAAGTTCCTGTGCTCTTTGGAGAACTGGATATCCAAGAAACCTTTATCCTTGCTAATATTAAGGATGCGAAATTGGTTTTGGTCAATAGGAATGACACGGAAAATACCAAGATAATTCTCACCATTCGACACGTTGCTTCTACTATTCCCATTATTGCAATAGCAACTGATAATGAATCGATAGACGTGCAGCAATTGAGTGGTGCCGATCACGTTCTGCCTGTGAAAAGATGGCTTGGAGAACAATTGGCCAACAGGGTAAATGCCCAACACGCAAAATCTCAACCCATAGGACAATATGAAGATCTACTTATTGCAGAATTACCTGTTCATAATACTCCTTT
>JBBSKR010000193.1:0-6397 GCA_038256135.1 Flavobacteriales bacterium
AATTTAATATCAGGGAATCTACCTGACTAATATCCTTTTTTAGGATACCAAAGTCGTCATTGGGCAGCACAGGTTTATTGAATAATTTGAGGCCTGAAACAAACAATTTTGGTATATCTTGTCGCTTTTCTACGGCATCGGGAGTAAAAATGTTCATTCCATTTATTCCGCCAAAAATATATTCTCCATTCGTAATAATAAGAACTGAACTTGCATTAAATTCATTGGATTGCAGCCCATCAGCTTCATCATAATTAATGGTATTTCCAGTAATGGTATTATACCTTATAATACCACCTTCGGTACTTAGCCATAGGTGCTTTTTCTTATCACCTATAATTCCCTTTATGACATCATTCGTTAATCCGTCCTGCTGGGTAATGCTTTGGAAAGAATCACTTGCAGGCAGATACTTATTGAGCCCCCCTTGAGTACCTACCCAAATAGTACCCTCGGTATCTTGGACTATGGTATTGATAAAATCATTGCTTAATTGCCTATTATTGTGAATTTTATGGTAATGAACACTCTTCCAGGCATCTCCACTTTCCGTTAATCTAAAAAGCCCTGAGGATCGAGTGCCTATCCAAATTCGACCTTTGGTATCCTCCAATATTTTATAAACCGAATTAATTTCGGCGCCATCCAGTTCAGAGGTAAGGGGTATGTTTTTGTGACTGTTGGTTTCTGGATTATATACCTGTACACCACCATAATAGTTTATGATCCATATGCGACCTTTTACATCCTGCAATAAATCTGTAATATTATTTGATTTTAAAAAGGAATTTTCGGTAGTCCACTGTACATATTCTTTGCTATTCGTATTAAAAATGGTAATACCGTTTGCCCAAGTACCGGCCCATAACTCCTCCTTATTAGTTTGGAGTAATGAAAGCACCACATTGCTACCAAAGTTTGCATTATTTAATGAATAATGTTCGAACGTATCCAAAGCCCTGTTCCAATAATTTAATCCGCCACCATCGGTTCCAATCCATAGATTACCTTTTATATCCTCACTAAAACAATTCACTAATTTATTGTTCAAGGAATGGGAGTTAAAAGGGTCCGTATTGAGGTGTTTGAACTTGAAATACTCAGGGTCATAAAAACTTAGTCCGCTTTTATAAGGCCCCATCCACATGACCCCGCTGCGGGTTTGCAAAAGTGACCCAATGGAATTGCCTGAAAGGGAATTGGGTCGGGTTATACTATATTCAATATGCTTTATACTATCCGTAGCTTTTGAATAAATGAATAAACCATTATTTTCGGTGCCGACCCAAATGGCATCATTTTTATCCTTTTCCATTGCAGATATCTTCAACCCTGGGCTTATACTCGTTCTTTTGGTCTGTAAGTCTAAGGCAGGGCATACGTTCAATTCAATCAACGACCCATTGCTATTGCCCAGTAAAAAATTTGATTCATCCAATATTGAAACACTACTAATCTGAACTGTTTCCTGAATCTGGGTCAGGATTTCCAAATCGGTTGTTAGGACAAAAATATTGGAACTGGAAATGACAAGTAGCCTATTATCATCCAATGCAACGACCTTTAAAATATGATTGGTATTATTATTGCCATCCTTAATTTCGTCATGAATCAAGAAATGTTTTAATTCCCCGGTTTCTATATCGTAACTATACAACCCATCTGCAAAAGTACCCAACCATAGCGTCCCTTTGATTTTTGTAACGGATCTAAAATTTTTGGATTCAATTTTCTTCCCCTCATTTATAAACTCGTAAGGCTTTACCTGATTTAAGCTGCGGTTGTATACACTCAATCCCTGGTTAGTACCGATATATAAGTCCGTTCCCTCCTCGTAAATCGTACCGATATAGCCATGGGTAAGACCTGTATTTCCATCCAAACCTTCCTCAAATATTTCAAAATCCGTTCCATCGTACTTGTTTAGGCCGTTAGGCGTTCCAACCCAGATAAAACCATAGCTGTCCTCGAATAACACCGAGGCAGTACTGTGTGACATTCCTTTTTTAATATGGTGAAATGTTAAGGAGTCGTTTCTTTGACCTTGTACCGAATAAATGACAAAATAAATTGGGATAAAGACAAAAATTCTTTTTAGGCAGTATAAATTCATAACGAAACCTTAGGGTACAAATTCAAAATAAATTAATTTGTGTAAGAAATTTATTTCAATTTAAGTCAAATTTACCCTTGGTTTGACATTTTGTTGTCAACATCAACGTATGTGTTGCGTTAGCTCAGTATAACGCAGTGTTACCATAATATTGATTGGGAATTTTGCCAACATTTCAGTTCCAATGAATTTTAGTCGATGACATTTTGGAAGTACTTCATCTAAACTATCGGATTCCAATTCACGGGAGGTTAACTATTCTCCTGTATTAAAAATATAATCTGTACCCTTTAAAATATAAAAACACCTCGATAGGTGCTTTTATATTTTTAATTGAAACTAAAAACTGAACAATAGAGGCGTTAATCCTCCGTAATCAAAATTGATTTAACGTTCACAAACTCTTTCATGCCAAAGCCACCGTGTTCACGTCCATAACCGGAATCCTTTACGCCTCCAAAGGGCATTCTGGGTTCTGCCAATCCGAATGAATTGATGAACACCATCCCGGTGTCAAAATGGGTTTGTGCCATTCTGATAGCGGCATCCACATCTTTTGAGAAAATTCCACCACCAAGTCCGAAACGACTATCATTGGCAATCCGCATGGCGTCCTCATTATCCTTGGCTTTAATTAAGGAAGCAACCGGACCGAAAAGTTCGTCATCATAAGCGGGCTGCCCTTTGGATACCTGATCCAAAACGGTCGCCGGATAATAGAACCCCTCACCTTGGGGAATTTCACCGCCACACAATACGCGTGCACCTTTTTTGACACTTTGCTGAACCTGTTCGTGTATGGTTTCACGCAAATCCTCACGTGCCATAGGGCCCAAATCATTTTCTTCCGATTTTGGATCTCCCATTTTTAGTTCTTTCATAGCCTTCACAAAACCTGCCTTAAATTCGTCGTATACCTTAGCGGCCACTATAAATCGTTTTGCTGCAATACAGGTCTCGCCGTTATTGTAAATACGTCCTTTTACACACTGTTCAACGGCCAGCTCTATATCCGCATCATCAAACACTAGATATGCATCATTACTACCCAGTTCCAACACCGTTTTTTTAAGTTGTGCTCCTGCTTTCTTACCTATTTTCTCACCTGCCCCTGGGCTACCCGTCAAGGTCACTCCACGTACCAAGTTATGTTCAATTATAGCGTCGGATTGGTCATGCGATATGACCAATATACCAAAGAGTCCGCTAGGCAAGCCGGCAGTATCGAAAATTGATTTTAGCAACTTTGCCGTTCCTGTTACATTCTCGGCATGTTTGAGCAATACGCTGTTTCCGGCCATTAGGTTGGCAATGGCATATCGTATCACCTGATAGGCAGGATAGTTCCAAGGTTGAATGCCGTAAATAACACCAATAGGGGAGTAACTGATGATACCCCGACCTCCATTGGAGAGTTCACGTTCTTCATTTTTTAAAAATTCTGGAGCGTTTTTCGCCGAATAGTCGCAAATACCGGTACAAAGGTCGACCTCCTGCTGACTTTGTGTCAATAGTTTTCCCATTTCATCGGTCATCAGTTCAGCCAATTCCGATTTGTAATTTTGGAGTTCCTTACCGATGGCCGTAATGATTTTACCTCGGTCTTCAACCGATTTGAGTCTCCAATCCAAAAACGCTTTTTGAGATTGCTGTATGACCTGTTCCACTTCATCATCGGTCATTTGCTTGTAAGAGGACAGGGATTTGCCCGTAGTTGGATTTATAGTAGTTATCGTTTTTTCTTTTGTTTTTGTTGTAGCCATTTTTTATTTTTTAAAATTAATAGTTCTATTTATTGCTGGTCACTAGGTACGATATACACATCATTGATATTGACCCGCTTCGGTTGCGTGAGCGCATAATAAATCGCATTGGCGATATCCTCGGACTCCAATGTGTCCATTTTCTGCATTTCTTTCATCTTTTCCATAATATCCTCGTCCGTAATGGTATCCGTTAGGTTTGTTGCTACGGCGCCTGGTTCTATCGAAGTAACGTTGATGCCATATTTTGGTGCCAGTTCTTGACGAAGTCCTTCAGAGAACATTTTTACCGCTGCCTTAGTAGCGCAGTAAACCGCTCCACCTGGAAAATAACGATGTGCGGCCATAGAAGAAATATTGATGATATGCCCCCCTTTATTTTTCTTCAAATGAGGTAAAACCGCTGCGACCCCGTTCAAAACTCCTTTAATATTCACATCGACCATTTGATCCCATTCATCTGTCTTGAGTTTTTCAACATAGGAAAGCGGCATCAACCCAGCGTTATTAATGAGACCGTCAATACTACCAAAGGTGGATACGGCATTGGACACGGCCTTTTCAAAATCCTTCATTTTGGTCACGTCACCGGCGACCACCAGCGCTTTACCGCCATCCTTTTCAATATTGGTCTTAAGCTCTTTTAGTTCGTCTTCACTTCTTGCCATAAGCACCACTTTGGCACCATGTTGCGCTAATTTTTTTGCAGTGGCTTTCCCTATCCCACTTGAAGCTCCTGTAATCAATAGTGTTTTGTTCTCTAAATCCATAGTTATCTTTTTTAATTCTCACTTAAGTTATGGGGTGTTGCCTTGGAGTTTTGACTCCATCGTAATAACTATTGACCTTTTTGAATTAGAATTCACAAGCATCCCAAAAATGAAAGAAACTATAGTATAGTGCTTCTGGGCTCAGTGAATGGGCAGTGGAAACGAAGAATGAAATTTTTGAGGATAATTCAACGAAAAACCAGAGAAGAACATCTCTTTTTTTATCTCAGAGTTGCAATCTTGAAATCATAGTAACAAAGATTAGGTTAGGTTATTATAAAAGAAAGTATAGCTTTTAAATCATTATATTTAGTAGCTAAATAACCATCCGAATGAAAAACACCATCTTTCCTTTTTTGCTATTTCTAGGACTGTCAACCTTTTGTTATGGCCAAAAGAAATCTGACACGCCAATAATAAAGCAGCATGCATATGAATCCATGAAATACCGAAATATCGGTCCGTTTCGTGGTGGACGTTCTACAACAGTTACGGGGATAGTCGATGATATTTTTACCTATTATATGGGTGCTACGGGTGGTGGGGTTTGGAAAACAACAGATGGAGGTAACACATGGGACAACATTTCTGATGGATACTTCAATACGACGGGTATCGGCGACATTACACCAGCACCATCAAATTCCAATATTATATATGTGGGTACCGGTGAATCACCCGTTCGGGGCGTAAAGACCTCCCATGGGGACGGACTCTATAAATCGACCGATGCCGGTAAGACCTGGAAACATATGGGACTTGAGAAAACAAGGCATATCAGTGATGTATTCGTACACCCCGATAATCCAGATAAAGTGTATGTGGCCGCTCAGGGAAATCCTTGGGGACCCAATGAAGAACGGGGCCTGTATCTTTCCGAAGATGGGGGCATTACCTTTGATAAAATCCTATACGTAAACGAGAATTCGGGGATAGTCGACCTTACCGTTGACCCGAACAATGCTGATTTTATGATGCTCGCCACTTGGGAATTTTGGCGGAAACCCTGGGTTGTACATAGTGGGGGGCCCGGTAGTCGTATTTATAAAACTACCGACGGTGGTAAAACTTGGAAGGAAATCAACAAGGGCCTACCCGAATTAAAGGGTAAAATGGGGATAGATATTTCACCGGCCAATCCCAATATCGTCTACATTGCCATTGATGCATTGGGGGACAAGGCAGGCGTTTACCGTTCTGAAGATGCCGGGGAAAGCTTCAAACAAATGACCAATGATGCCACAACATATGCCCGTTCGTGGTACTATATGCACATTATCGCCGATCCAAATGATGAGGATGAATTGTGGGTCATGAACAGCTTTGCCATGAAGTCCATTGACGGGGGCAAAACTTTTGAAGGAATGCAGGGCAGCCATGTCGACCATCATGATTTATGGATCAATCCCAATAATAGTAATATTATGGTCAATGCCAATGATGGCGGTGGTTCTGTCACTTATAACGGTGGTGTAACATGGTCTACGATGTACAATCAGCCCACGGGGCAATTTTATCGATTGATTACGGATAATGGATATCCCTATCGAATATACTCAGGGCAACAGGATAATAGCACCATAGCCATAGATAGTAGGGTGGTCGATGACGGCATTGGCGAAATGCATTGGGATGTAATGCGCGCGGGCGAGTCTTCAACCGTTGCCGTGGATCCAAATAATCCGCGTTACGTGTATTCTACCTATTTTGCCAGTAATTTTGTGGAATGGGACCGTGATATCGATAACACA
>JBBSKR010000194.1:0-6380 GCA_038256135.1 Flavobacteriales bacterium
AGTTCATGGTAAGATTTGGGGAAAAGACGGGGCAATGCCCTGTCTTTTATTTTATATCCAAATGGTTAATAACATTCAACTGACCTTATGCTCTTAGCTCCAGAAATGTGTGTAAACAATATAATCTTATTAATTTTATTAATATTTCTTTTTTTATTTACTGAATACCAGTAATTTAGTACTACCATAGCATAAGTAGGTTAAGTTTATGGTAAGATTTGGGACGAAAAGGGTGGAGACTTCTCCGCCCTTTTCTATTTTTTAAACCGAAAAAACCACCTAAGAAAAAAACTTAGGTGGTTTTTATCAATAAGCTAATACATTCTAACTTAGTACTTAATTATTTATTCTTGGCATAAAGTTTCGAGACTTCATCCCAGTTGATTATATTGAAAAATGCTTCAATATAATCAGGTCTTTTGTTTTGATAATTTAGGTAATATGCATGTTCCCATACATCCAGACCTAATATCGGGTGACCTCCACAGCCTACTTCGGGCATTAAGGTATTATCTTGGTTGGGGGTAGAACAAATCTCTGCTTTACCACCTTTATGCACACATAACCAAGCCCATCCGGATCCAAATCTAGTACCTGCAGCACTGGTAAACTTTTCTTTGAAACCGTCAAAAGAACCAAAAGCACTGTCAATAGCTTTCGCTATATCACCGCTTGGTTTCCCTCCCCCATTTGGGGATAGTATGGTCCAAAATAACGAGTGGTTATAAAATCCACCTCCATTATTTCTAACGGCACCGTTACTCATGTCCAAGCCCTTTAAAATCTCCTCTATTGATTTTCCCGCAAGTTTAGTTCCTTCAATAGCGTCATTTAACTTGGTCGTATATCCGTTGTGATGTTTTGTATGATGTATTTCCATTGTCTTAGCGTCAATATGAGGCTCTAGGGCGTCATAGGCATAAGGCAATTTTGGTAATTCAAAAGCCATAGTGTATCGTTTTTAAGTTAATAATAATTGTCTATCAAAGCTACGGATTTTAACATTTATATTCCCCCAATTATTTGTTAAGAACTGTGCAGGAATCCTTAATTTGCGCTAAAAATCAGTGTCCAGTAATTCTTTTGTCATATATAACGCTTCGGCCGGATCGGGTAAGACCTATGCCTTGGCCAAAGTGTATTTGAAAATTGTGCTGGCTTCTCCGCAAAACTTTAAAAAAATATTGGCCATAACGTTCACAAATAAAGCGGTGAACGAAATGAAACATCGAATCTTGAACAGTCTATCCGAATTTTCAAGAACAACATCCGCTGATAAAGCGGCACCTTTATTTCTTGATATTTTAAACGAGACGGATTATGCCTTTGAAGAGCTTACTACGCTAAGCAGGCTAAGGTTGAAAGAAATACTTCACAACTACGCATTTTTTGATATTTCAACCATAGATAAATTTACCCACAGACTGATTCGCACCTTTGCAAAAGACTTGAAAATTCCCCAAAATTTTGAAGTGGTCTTGGATGTGGACCTGTTATTACAGGAGGCTGTGGAAAGGGTCATTGGCAAAGCCGGTGAAGATGCTGAATTCACCAAAGTACTCTTGGACTTTACCCTGGAAAAAATCGAGGATGACCGAAGTTGGGATATTGCCTACGACCTTTTAAAAATCGGGAAACTTATTTTTGATGAAAATAATGTACCACATCTCAAAAATCTTAAGGAAAAGGAAATTGGCGATTTCATACAACTTCAGCAACTCCTTAAATCCAAGATAAAAAAAACAGAGCAACTAGCCACCGAAACAGCAAGGGCCTCACTGGACACTATTCTAGGAACTGGGCTTGACTTTAAAGACTTTCCAAGGGAAACCTTGCCCAATCATTTTAAAAAGATTCTAGAAGGTAATTTCAATACTACAGAACTGTACAACAACAAATTAGAGGAAAACCTTGTTGAAGGTAAAATTCTAAAAGCCGGTATACCACTTCCAACTATTGAACTTCCGGCCCAACTACTCAATTTCTATCTGAACATAAAGGAACTCGTATATAAAAGAGGCTTATTTCACAACATCAACAGAAACATAGTGCCTTTTGCCCTCCTGAATGCCATTCAAAAGGAGTTGAAGATCATTCAAGAAGAAAAAGATCAGCTATCCATATCAGAATTTAATACCTTGATAGCCAAAGAGGTAAAAAATCAACCCGCACCTTTTATATATGAGCGTCTTGGGGAAAAATACAGACATTATTTCATTGACGAGTTTCAAGATACCTCTCAAATGCAATGGGAAAATCTTATCCCCTTGATCGGAAATGCCATGGAAGGTGAAGACGAGCATGGCAATACCGGTTCCCTTTTTTTGGTAGGTGATCCCAAACAGGCTATATACCGGTGGCGTGGTGGTAAAGCGGAACAATTTCTTGAATTGGCAACCCACCAAAAGCATCCTTTTACAGTTGAATCCAATCTTGTTACGCTTCCGAAAAACTACAGAAGTTTATTGGAAATCATCAATTTCAATAATAGCTTCTTCCAAAGTATAAGTCCATTTTTAGAAAATGCAATGTATCAAGAATTTTTTAAACTTGGTAACCAACAAGAAGTAAACCATAAAGATGGGGGATTTGTACAGCTTTCCTTCTTGCCCGAGGAGAATGATGAGGAATATGCCTTAAAAACATTGACCCTAATCCAAGAATGTTTAACCAAAGGATATCGGTACAGCGATATCTGCATCATCATCAGAAAAAAGAAACATGGGTTTGCACTTGCCAATTTTCTGATGCAACAAGAAATACCCGTAGTGTCTTCTGATTCCTTGCTGCTATCCGGAAGTCCTAAAACCGCTTTTTTGGTTCAATTACTCCGCTTTATGGTACAACCAAAGGAATTGGATATTCAATATGAAATACTGCGATATTTATCCGAAGTCAAGGAAGATAAACATGCCTACATCGCGGCCAATCTAAGTCGACTAGAGATTCATTTATTGGAGGCATATGGATTGGACTGTTCCCGAATACGCCAAGAGTCCGTATTTGACGGAATGGAATATACCATAAAAGTTTTTGACCTGGCACCCACCTCTGACGCTCATCTTTCTGCATTTATGGACATGATTTTCGATGTGGAGCAAAAAAAAGGATCGGACACACAAACCTTTTTGGACTATTGGGATAAAAAAGGACATAAGGCCAGCATTAGCACGCCAGAAAATATGGATTCCGTCCAAATAATGACCATTCATAAATCGAAAGGATTGGAATTCCCCGTGGTGATATTCCCTTATGCAAATACCAATGTATTTGAGGAAATCGACCCTAAGTTATGGCTACCGGTGGATGAATCTGAATTTCCTGGGTTTAAGGAAGTCCTTATCAATAAAAAACAAGAAGTACAGGGGTATGGGGAAATTGCATCCCGATTATATCAAATCGATCATCAAAAATTACATTTGGATGCCTTCAATTTGCTATACGTAGCACTAACTAGGGCAGTCTCTGCGCTCTTTGTTATCAGCGCACAAAGCATTGATAAAAAGGGAGATCATAATCCAAACCTTTATTCAGGGCTGTTCATTCATTTTTTAAAAGCAGCTAACTTTTGGGAAGAGGATAAGTTAGATTATGATTTTGGTGAATTAACGGGTCCGGAAACCACAAACATAAAAGGCACCAACCAATCTGATATACCGTATATATATACGAACAAAAACAGACCTGATTTCAAAATTATGGCAAAAGCAGGAATCTTATGGGACGAAGGCTTTGATGTAGCCCTCAACCAAGGGAACGTTATTCATTATATATTAGGTGCGATCTATAAAACCACAGATCTGGAAAGCGCCCTCCAAAGAGCCATTCAGAAAGGATTGATTAAGGAAATGGAAGTTCAAGGGATAAAAGAAAAGGTACGTAGTGTACTATTTCATCCGGAACTAAACCGTTTTTATCAAGCTGGTTTAGAAGTGCTGAACGAAAGAGATCTGCTACTTACCGATGGTTCCGTTCAAAGACCGGATAGGGTCATTCTTAAAAAGAACCACGCCAACATTATTGACTATAAGACCGGGGAGCGAAATAAAAAATATCATGATCAGCTAAATACGTATGCAAAAAGTTTTTCTTCCATGGGTTATACGGTAGAACAAAAAATCATTGTGTATATTAATGACAAAATAGAATTAGAATATATTTAATTATGTACGGAAAATTTAAGGAACATTTACAAAAGGAAATTGAGGAAATAAAAAATGATGGCCTCTTTAAGGAAGAACGAATCATTGTAACACCCCAAGATGCGGTTATTAAAATCGACACCGGACAAGAGGTCATAAACTTTTGTTCGAATAATTACCTCGGACTTTCCTCCCATCCGGAAGTGATACAGGCCGCCAAGGATGCTATGGACAGCCATGGCTTTGGCATGTCTTCGGTTAGATTTATTTGTGGCACACAGGATATCCACAAAGAACTTGAAAAAAAAATAGCGCATTTCTATGGCACTGAAGACACCATATTATACGCTGCCGCATTTGATGCCAATGGTGGTGTATTTGAACCCCTATTAAATGCTGAGGACGCGATTATCTCAGATTCGTTGAATCATGCCTCCATTATAGATGGCGTACGCCTATGCAAGGCAAAAAGATATCGCTATGCCAATAGTGATATGAAAGATTTGGAGGAGCAACTTAAAAAAGCCAATGAAGATGGTGCCCGGTTTAAGATTATTGTGACCGATGGTGTCTTCTCTATGGACGGTATTGTGGCCCCTCTAGATGAAATTTGTGATTTGGCCGATACCTATGAGGCCATGGTAATGATAGATGAGTGCCACGCAACAGGCTTTATCGGTGAAAAAGGAATTGGCACTTTGGAAGAAAAGGGCGTGCTGGGTAGAATCGATATTATAACGGGTACCTTGGGGAAAGCCTTGGGTGGTGCTATGGGCGGTTACACCACAGGTAAAAAGGAAATCATATCCATCCTTAGGCAACGTTCAAGACCCTATTTGTTTTCAAACTCCTTGGCACCAGCAATTGTAGGTGCTTCCATTAAAGTATTTGAAATGTTGGAAAACGACACCTCGTTGCGGGACAAGCTCCAGGAAAATACGGCCTATTTTAAGAAAGGAATCTTAAATGCCGGGTTTGATATCGTTGACGGGGACTCTGCGATAGTCCCAGTTATGTTATATGATGCCAAACTATCGCAAGAAATGGCCAATAAGCTCTTGGAACGTGGTATCTATGTCATCGGATTCTTTTACCCCGTAGTGCCAAAAGGCAAGGCGCGCATTCGTGTACAGCTTTCCGCAGCGCATACAAAAGCTCATATAGATTCCGCAATAAAGGCATTTACCGAGGTTGGAAAGGAGCTGAAAATCGTTTAACGGCGCTTTTTATTCTATCAAATGCGTTAAAAAAAATAGGAAATTGATTTTGTTAATAATATTTAACAAGTTACATTTGCAGCTAATAAACACTTAAACTTAAAAATTTGAACATGAAACATCTTAGCAAATTATTGCTTGCTGCCCTACTTGTAGTAGGAATTAACAGCATACAAGCGCAAGACGAGAATAATCCTTGGCAAGTACAGTTCGGGGTTAATGCCATTGACGTATTTCCTACTGGGGATGTAAGTTCTTTTGGTAATGAATTCTTCAATGCGAACGACCACTGGAACATTTTACCTTCTATTTCTTATGTAGGAGTTTCTAAGTACGTCGGGGACGGATTCTCTGTTGGCGCGAGAGGTTCGCTTAACAAAATTAGCAAATTAGGTGACGTTGATGTTGACGATCTTTCTTACTATGGTATAGATGGAACCATAAAATATAATTTTATCCAAAGAACTTCGGTTATTGATCCTTTCCTTGAAATAGGTGGTGGTTACACTTGGGTTGATGAAATTGGAGCTGGAACAGTTAATGGAGGGCTTGGAATTAACTTTTGGTTCTCCGATAATTTAGGTCTTACCCTACAATCTAATTATAAGCATGCTTTTGAAGATTACGGTGTAACCCATTTCCAACACCTAGCGGGTATCTCTGTTAAATTCGGTGGTACCGATACTGATGGTGATGGTATCTACGATAAAGATGATGCTTGTCCAGAAGTTGCTGGTCTTGAAGCCTTCAACGGGTGTCCAGATGCTGACGGCGATGGTATAGAAGATAGCAAAGATAGCTGTCCTAACGAAGCTGGATCCAAAGAGATGAACGGTTGTCCAGATGCTGACGGTGACGGTGTTGCCGATAAGGATGATGCTTGTCCTAACGAAGCTGGTCTTCCTGCTTTAGCTGGTTGTCCTGATGCTGATAGCGATGGTGTAGCCGATAAAGATGACGAATGTCCTAATGAGGCTGGTCCTGCTGAAAACAAAGGTTGTCCTTGGCCAGATGCTGACGG
>JBBSKR010000195.1:0-6373 GCA_038256135.1 Flavobacteriales bacterium
ACCCCGATCTGCATCATCCACCCATAGGCAAAATATGCACTTCCCAATAAAAGTAGAATAGCCGTAACCAGGACTAAAAACTGATTTTGGGCAAATGCCTTCCAAATCGGCGTTCTTTTCTCCGCTTTTTCCTTTTCAACCACAATACCATTGGCTTGTGCGATTCGTTGCAAGGTTTTGTTCACCAAAAACAACATGGCCACCAACATACCAAAAACCAATACCAAAGCAGCCAAAATGATTTCATTCGAAACCCCCGAAGAGCTCACCGAACCACTTGTCGAAGCTACTTCCGCACCCACGGCGGCAGGAGCAGCTTTTGGCGCAGCAGCGGTATAAGCCAAAATATTGTCGATATCCGCATTGGACAAAGTTGGGAAAGCGGTCATTGCCGCTTGATTGTATTCTGCGTAGATTTTATTTGCGTAAGCGTCACCGGACTTGATCATTCCAGAACTATTCTTAATCCAACTATATAGCCACTCCTTCCCTAGACCCTCCTCTTCTTGCAACCTACTTTCCACATTGGCCAAAGCGGGACCGGTCATTTTACGGTTCAATGCATGGCACGCAGCACAATTTTGGTTGAACAATGCTTTTCCTTTATCGGCGTCTCCACCTGCATCGGCATCGCCGCTAGCGGCAGCTTCAGTAGCAACTTCCGCTTCTGCAGGCGCAGCATCTTGGGCCATAATGGAAACTGAAAAAAGTAAAAAAGCTAATAGGGAAGATCCTATAATTTTAGAAAACTGATTTCGGTATGGAACCTTTTTCATATATCGAATATTTCTATCGGAATCTTGGCACAATTTTAGTCAATTATTTTACCATTAACACACATCAAATGCCTAAATCGGACACAAAAATACGACATAGACTTTATTTGAAAAATGTTAAGGTATTTATAATTTACAATTTAGAATTTTTCTAAATAACGTAGGATTTAATTGTTTAAGCCTTAATAATTTACTTTTGTAACGATTGAAAATAAAACCTTAGTATCGATTATGAAAACCATAGGCACTATAGTACTTCTCTTGTTTTTTACGCATTTCATCCATTCCCAGAGTGCTCAAGTGAGCATTCAACAAGATGAAAAAATAGAGAAATTATTGGAGATTTACAAAGTTGCATTAAGTAGTACTGAGTATTTCAGAATCCAAGTGGGTTTTGGAGATTATGCCAAAGCACAAACTATAAAAGCGAATGTGGAGCAAGATTTCCCTGAACTCCCTTCTAAGATAGATTTTGATTCGCCAACCTATAGAGTTCGTATAGGGAGATTTTCCACCAAACTCGATGCCGAGCGTAAGTTCAACGAAGTCAGGGTCAAATATCCCGATGCCATGTTGTTAAAACCAAAAAAATCGACCAAATAGGTCGATTTTTTTTATCCTTAATTATTATCCAAATATGGAAAAATCAATTATTTCGATTTCAACTTCTTTTTAACGGCCACCTCTTGGAATGCTTCCACGATATCGCCTTCATTGATATCATTATAATTCTTGATCTGCAGTCCACAATCATATCCTTTGGCAACTTCCTTTACATCATCCTTAAAACGTTTTAACGACGACAAGGTTCCCGTGTAGATTACCACACCATCGCGTATCAAACGAATATTTGAACTTCTAAAGATTTTACCGCTGGTTACCATACACCCTGCAATAGTTCCAATTTTTGAAATCTTGAAGGTTTCCCTTATTTCGGCCGTACCAGAAATCTCCTCTTTTATTTCAGGTGACAACATTCCTTCCATCGCATCCTTAAGATCATTGATAGCATCATAAATGATGGAATACATACGAATATCTATCTCCTCTTTCTCAGCTATGGACTTGGCATTTCCCATTGGTCTAACATTAAATCCGATGATAACCGCATCTGATGCTGAAGCTAACAATACATCCGATTCCGTAATGGGACCAACGGCCTTATGAATGATATTCACCTGAATCTCATCGGTTGAAAGTTTCTGGAAGGAATCTGTAAGTGCCTCAACAGATCCATCAACATCACCCTTAAGTATAATATTAAGTTCCTTGAACTCACCAAGGGCGATCCTTCTTCCAATCTCATCCAATGTAATGTGACGTTGCGTTCTAACCGACTGCTCCCGTTGCAATTGAGACCTTCTAGAAGCTATTTGCTTGGCTTCACGTTCATCTTGCAGTACATAGAACTTATCACCGGCCTGGGGCGCACCATCTAGGCCAAGAATAGAAATAGGTCTGGAAGGACCGACTTCGTTGACAATCTTGCCTCTTTCGTCCTGCATCGCCTTAATTTTACCACTTGTGGTTCCGGCTAACACATAATCTCCGATTTTTAGCGTTCCTGCCTGAACCAAGATCGTGGAGACATATCCTTTTCCTTTATCAAGAAATGCCTCAACAACAGTTCCTGTAGCAAGTTTATCTGGATTGGCCTTAAGCTCCAATATTTCAGCTTCCAATAGCACCTTCTCCAATAACTCCTTCACCCCAGTCCCCGTTTTTGCCGAAATATCATGGGATTGAATCTTACCGCCCCAATCTTCTACCAACAAATTCATTTGCGCCAAGCCATCCTTTATCTTTTCGGGATTGGCAGTGGTCTTATCTATTTTATTGATTGCGAATACAATAGGTACACCTGCCGCCTGGGCATGGCTAATGGCCTCTTTGGTCTGCGGCATAATATCATCATCAGCTGCAACAACAATAATAGCGATATCCGTTATTTGTGCTCCTCTGGCACGCATAGCAGTAAACGCCTCGTGACCCGGTGTATCCAAGAAAGCGATTCGCTCCCCATTTTCCAATGTAACCCCGTAGGCACCTATGTGCTGTGTAATTCCACCACTTTCACCGGCAATTACGTTTTCTTTACGAATATAATCCAACAAAGATGTTTTACCATGATCTACTTGACCCATTACGGTAACGATTGGAGCTCTCGGTTTCAAATCCTCAGGAGCATCCTTTTCCTCAACGATGCTTTCATCAATATCGGCAGTAACGAAATCTACCTCGTAACCGAACTCGTCGGCTACAATAGATAATGTTTCCGCATCCAAACGCTGGTTCATTGTAACCATGATCCCTAAAGACATACAGGCCGAAATGATTTCGGTCGTAGAAACATCCATCATCGTAGCAACCTCGCTTGCCGTAACAAACTCGGTTACTTTAAGGATTTTGCTTTCCAGTTCTTGTTTTTCGATATCTTTTTCCGTTTGCTCCCGGTGCTGATCTCTCTTACTTCTTCTATATTTTGCGCCTTTTCCTTTTTTGGATTTACCCTGAAGTTTCTCTAGGGTCTCACGCACTTGTTTTTGTACATCTTCCTCTGTAGGCTCAACTTTGTTTACGGTCGCAAACCTACCTCTACCCTTACTACGATCTCCTGTAGTTGGAGCAGTTCTGCTCTGACCAGGACCCGAAGGATTTTTTGTTACAATACGCCTTCTTCTCTTTTTACGATCCGTTTTGTCCGCAGGTTTTCGCTCCTCTTTCTTTTTCTTAGGTTTTTCAAACTTGCTAAGATCTATTTTAGCACCGGCTATTTTAGGACCGGATAGTTTTTTATACTGTGTTTCGAGGGTTTCAGGCTCATCGGATTTAGGTTCCTCAGCCTTTTTAGGAGTTTCTATTTTAGCTTCTTCCTTTTTGGCGATAGGTGCATCTTCCTTAGGCTTCTCTTCCTTAGGCTCCTCTTCCTTAGGCTTCTCAACTTCAACTTTGGGAGCTTCCTTCACCTCAGCTTTTACCTCCTCTTTCGGAGCTTCTTTTACAGGTTCCTCTTTCTTCTTCTTAGGATTGAGGTCAATTTTACCAACCGGCCTAAGACCGGCAAGTTCCACTTTACCTACCAAAGTTTTCTTCTCGTCTTCTGCATTTCTTCGTTCTCGGGCCAAACGACGTTCCTCTTGCTCCTTTTCCAATTGAACTCGGATCGCCTCCTTTTCCTTACGCTTTTCCTCACCAACTTCCTTAGAAGCTACCTTTTTACTTTTATCTGTTTGGAATTCGTCAAGTAAAACCTGATACACATCATCGGAAATTTTAGTGGTAGGCCTCGCATCCACATCATGACCTTTACTAATAAGAAAGTCCACTGCCCTATCCAAGGAAATATTAAGTTCACGTAGAACTTTATTAAGCCTTATTTTCGCATTATCTGCCATAAATACTGATTCCCGTTCTTTTATTTAAGTGCTAATATATAGCTAATCTTCTAATTCTTCTTTGAGGATACGGACAACTTCAACAATTGTTTCCTCCTCTAAATCTGTTCGTTTTACCAAATCGCCAACTTCTTGTTCCAAGACGCTACGCGCCGTATCCATACCTATCTTCTTAAATTCTTCAATGATCCATGCATCGATTTCATCAGAAAATTCAGTTAATTCCACATCTTCCTCAACACCTTCGCGGAACACATCTATCTCATAACCTGTCAATTGACCCGCCAATCGAATATTGTGACCTCCTCTACCAATGGCCTTTGATACTTCTTCTGGTTTTAAATATACTTGAGCCGTCATTTTCTCATCGTTCAATTTTACAGAAGATACACGAGCCGGACTCAATGCCCTTGTAACCAACAACTGCGGGTTAGCCGTCCAGTTGATTACATCGATATTTTCATTACCCAATTCACGAACAATACCGTGAATACGTGACCCTTTCATACCCACACAGGCACCAACAGGGTCTATACGGTCATCATAGGAATCTACAGCTACTTTTGCCTTTTCACCAGGTATACGAACTACTTTTTTAACCGTAATCAACCCGTCAAATACTTCAGGGATTTCTTGGAAAAACAATTGCTCCAGAAACTTAGGGGAACTTCTTGACATTATAATAGTAGGCTTCGCTCCTTTCAGTTCTACACTTTCAATAATACCTCTTACATTATCGCCCTTACGGAAGAAATCGGAAGGTATCTGCCTATCTTTAGGGAGAATGATCTCATTTCCTTCATCGTCCAACAAAATAATTGCCTTGTGACGAATATGATGCACCTCTGCCGTATAAATCTCACCTTCCAAGTCTTTAAAATGCTTGTAAATAGTGGTATTATCATGTTCATGAATCTTTGAAATAAGGTTTTGACGCAACGCCAGAATAGCCCTTCTCCCAAGATTTATCAACTTCACCTCTTCGGATACATCTTCACCAACCTCAAAATCTGGTTCTATTTTACGAGCTTCTGATAAAGAAATTTCCTCATTGGGTTCCTCTACCTCACCATCATTAACCACGACACGGTTACGCCAAATCTCCAAATCCCCTTTATCCGGGTTGATAATAATATCAAAGTTATCATCTGAACCGAACTTCTTTTTAAGCGCATTTCTGAAAACATCTTCCAAAATGGCCATCAATGTTACCCTGTCTATGAACTTATCGTCCTTAAACTCTGAGAAAGATTCAATTAACGCAATATTTTCCATTGGTAATTACAATTAAAATTTTAATACAACTTTTGCTTTCTTAATATCTGAAAAATTCAGCTCCTCCCTTTTTTGAACCGTTACCTTACCTTTTCCAATTGGTTTCGGCTCTCTTGCTTTCCATTCCAAAACAATGGAATCATCATTGACTTCCGTTAAATTACCCTCAAACTTTTCCTCATCTGTATGAACTTCAAGTTTTCTTCCAATATTTTTCAAATACTGGCGCGGCATTACTAACGGAGCCGTAGCTCCTGCTGAAGCGACTTCAAGGGAAAAATCATGTTCTTCCCGATCCAAATTATGTTCAATGGCCCTACTGATCTTGATACAATCACTTACCGTTACGCCATGATCACCGTCGATCACCACATGTATACTATTATCCGCACCCATGGTAAAATCAATTAAAAAGAGGGAGGAATCCTCTTCCAAACCCTGTTCCAATAATTGTTTTACGTTTTCCTTTAGCATAAATAATAAGTAATAAAAGAGGGGACTAATTGTCCCCTCATGAATACTTTGATATCCTTTCAGCAGTGCAAATATACAATAATTTTAATTTCCTACAAGAGCAGAGGATATCCTATTATAACCAATATCAAAATATTAATACTTGAGAAATATACCCTTTGGGAATTTATGGTATTTTTAACATTCGTCCAACTAAACCCTATCTAGATGGAAATTTTATCCTCTTATAACTTAATAATCGGCGCATCCCTTATTGTGGTGTTATCTTTCTTTTTTAATGGTATTTCAAAAAAGACCAATATACCAGCGGTTTTGATGCTTATTGTTTTAGGTATACTCATTAAAATAGGCCTGGAATTCTTTATACCAGAAATTCCGGATTTTGAAGCGTCCTTAGAAATATTGGGAACGGTAGGGCTTATTATGATCGTACTTGAAGCCGCTTTGGAATTG
>JBBSKR010000196.1:0-6233 GCA_038256135.1 Flavobacteriales bacterium
GATTTTGACAACCGACAACCGACAACCGACAACCGACAACCGACAACCGACAACCGACAACCGACAACCGACAACCGACAACCGACAACCGACAACCGACAACCGACAACCGACAACCGACAACCGACAACTGCCAACCAGCAACTATTTATTCCTCCTACATTTTTCACTACAATATTTGACATCTTCCCAATTTTTGCTCCATTTTTTACGCCATGTAAAGGGCCTTTTACATAATACGCAAATCTTTACGGGTAGATTCTCCTTTTTTTGCATCATTAGAGCATTGTTTTCGTGTCTTCATCCGGTTTGGCATAAGCAAATCGATTCAACAAGGTCGGTAGTGCATAACCATCCAAACCGATCGCACTTACGGTTTCGGCCTTATCCAACTGCGCCCATCCATCGGCATGTAAAAGCTCTTTCGGCAGATAAATATGCTCGATGGCCCCTATAATCAAAACGCACCCATTCTCTTTTATCTCATATTCATTGACATAACTACATCCTATTTTGATAGCACTTTGGGTTACATAGGGCGCTAAAAAATCATCAAAATAAGTTTCCGTAAGATTGGTTTTTGAAAATTCAGAGATGTCTTCTTCGTAACATGCCGCCGTATGATGGGCATCTTTGATGATAACTTTGTTTACCTGGTTCACCGTAAAGAATCCTGTTTCCTTAAAGTTTGAATAGGTGTTTCTTTTTACTGTTAAGGGTCTTAGTATAAAGCCTAGCATGGGTGGATTACTACCAATATGAACCACTGAGTTGAAAATGGCCAGATTGGAATTGCCTTTTATTGATTTGGTTCCTAGTAGATTCGCAGATTTGTATCCAGTACAACTATTGATGAGATGAGCTCTATACCTACTGGGCAACTTATCTAGTTCTTGTTTATTAAAATGTTTCAAATCTTATTTTTGTTAATTAAAAATACGAATAACTTAAACAATACTCGTTAACGGATTGCTAAATGATTCTTTTTAGTTTGGATAAGGAATAGTAGAATTAGGACTTAATTTCCTATTTTTAACATTCATCCAATAGTAGCGTTAGACCCAATACATGACCCAAAACAAAAAAAATATAGCCATCATCGGCTCAGGACTAGTAGGTTCTTTACTTGCAATTTATTTAAAGCGGTACGGACATCAAATTACGGTATTTGACAGAAGACCGGATATACGGAATATCGAATTCTCAGGACGGTCCATAAATCTTGCCATGAGCAATAGAGGTTGGAAAGCCCTACGAGCGGTTGGAATTGAGGAAGAAATAAAGAAATTAGCGATACCGTTGGATAAACGTGCCATGCATGTGGTAGGCCAACCGGAATATTATCAAAAGTATGGTAAGGATGGAGAGGCTATTTGGTCCATTTCCCGTGGTGTTCTAAATAAACGGATGATAGATTTGGCCGAAAAGAATGGCGTAGAATTTCGTTTTGAAGAAAAAGTTTGGGATATCAATTTACTTGAAGCCAAGGTATACACGGGAGAAACTGAGAAAAGTGAATGGCAAGAATATCCATTTGATTTGGTGTTTGGATGTGACGGTGCTTTCTCAAGGGTGCGTCATAAAATGCAGCGCCGTAGTCGTTTTGATTATTCACAGGATTTTATTGATGTAGGGTATAAAGAATTGACCATTCCCCCTAATTCGGATGGTAGCCATAAGCTTGACAAACATTCCTTCCATATTTGGCCCCGTGGAAAATTTATGTTCATTGCCATGCCCAATTTGGATGGTAGCTTTACCTGTACCTTGTTTATGCCATATGAAGGGGAGGTTTCTTTTGATAGCATCAAAACAAAGAAGGAAGCCATTCATTTTTTCAACACCTATTTCCCTAATGTTAAGGATGAAATTGAAAACTTGACCAAAGACTTTTTTAAAAACCCGACAAGTGCCATGGTTACCATGAAATGTTACCCTTGGACCTTTTGGGATAAAGTTGCCCTAGTAGGGGATTCAGCACATGCGGTAGTGCCCTTTTATGGTCAGGGAATGAATGCCGGTTTTGAGGACATTTTTGTGTTGGATCAACTTATTAAGGAACTTGGAGATGATTGGGAAAGGATATTTAAGACCTATCAGGAAAAGCGTAAACCCAATGCGGATGCCATCGCAGAATTGAGTTATCGTAATTTTGTGGAAATGAGCAGTAAAACATCCGACCCTAAGTTTTTATTGCAAAAGAAAATTGAGAAGCACTTCTCAAAAAACCATCCTGATAAATGGATTCCTGCCTATAGTAGGGTGACTTTTTCTGAACGACCCTATTCGGAAGCTTTGGCTATAGGTGATGCGCAAGAAAACATCATGAAAGAGGTTATGAAAATCCCAAATATTGAAGAAGAATGGGATAGTGCAGCGGTTGAAAAATTGATGTTGGAGTTGGTGGAGTAATCTTTCAATTGTCCGATTTCATTTCTGCCCGGCGCATCGGCATACCATCGATTAGCGTAAAAATCTGTTTTGGGTCAATGGGGTAATGCTCTTTTGATTTAATACCTCCGTCCTTGCCAATTAGAAGGTAACCGGTAAAGGCCTTAGGGATCGTATTCGTAATTTTTATGGCAGTTAGGTTTAAATCGCTATCAAAAAGTTCGCCATTTCTATGCAGAAAAAGTATAATATCCCTTTCATTGAGCTCCTTTTTATAAGCAGAAATTGTTCTCAAAGCCTTTTCGGCACTTTTAAAATCGGCGTCGCTGTCCGAGAGAATTACAATTCTGTTTTTCCAATTATAGTCCGATAATTTTTGTGATTGCATGGATGATGTGTGTACCATACAAAATACTATAAAAATTTTTAGGATGTTCATCAATATGAATATAATCAAAAAAAGCCATCTTTTAAAAGATGGCTTTTAGTCTAATAATACGAATGTACTATAGCTTGGCGAACATCTTTTGCATTTTTTCTTGTTCTTCATCCGCCAGGGTAGGATCAACTAGAATTCTACCGCTATGCTCATCTGTAATGATTTTTTTTCTTGAAGCAATCTCCACCTGCACTTGAGGCGGAATTGTAAAGAAAGAGCCACCAGAAGCACCTCTTTCAATAGGAACTACGGCCAAACCATTCTTGACATTATTACGTATCCGTGCATAGGCTTTTACCAAACGATCGTCAATCTTGTCCTGATACTTTAAAGATTCCTCCAACAACGCTTTTTCTTCCTTTTCCGTTTCCGCAAGTATAGCATTCAATTCACTTTTCTTGTGCTTTAAGTGGGCTTCACGTTCTGTCAACCGTTCCTTCGTTTCGGCAACCACTTCCTTTTTTTGCTCAATTTTCGCCTTGAATTCTTTAATATTCTTATCCGCCAATTGAATTTCCAGTTCTTGGAACTCCAATTCTTTACTAATGGAATTAAATTCCCTACTGTTGCGAACATTTTTTTGTTGTTCGCCGTATTTTTTGATCAATGCCTTAGCTTCCTCAATAAGATTTTTCTTAGCACCGATTTCAAAATTAACATTTTCAAGATCAGATTTAAGTTTGTCCATTCTCGTTTTTAGGCCCAGGACTTCATCTTCCAAATCTTCTACTTCCAAAGGTAGTTCACCACGAACATTCCTTATTTCATCGACCCTAGAATCAATTAATTGCAAATCATATAATGCTCTTAATTTTGCTTCTACAGAGGAATCTTCTTTTTTTGCCATATTAAAAATAATTGATGGGATTTGTTATACTTTCCGATAAATGGATTGCAAAATTAGGAATTTTTTTCGTAAGATAATCAACTAAAAGGTTTTTTGTAAACTGCTCAGTTTCAAAGTGTCCTATATCTGCGATAACCATTTCGCTTTCAGCTTCATAAAATTGATGGTATTTTACGTCTGCCGTGATGTATATATCGGCTCCAGCAGCTTTTGCCGATCCAATAGCGAAGGCGCCACTTCCACCTAAAACGGCCACTTTTTTGACCGGTTGCTCCAATAGTTTTGAATGTCTAACGACCTGCGCATTCATTTTTTGCTTTAAATCGTTCAGAAATTGCGTTTCGGATACCTCATTTCGTAATTCTCCAATCATCCCCATTCCTATATATGGATTCCCATTATCCAAGGTTATAATTTCATAGGCCACTTCTTCGTACGGATGGTTGCCGATCAATGTTTTAATGATGCCGTGCTGGTTTTCCCTTCCAAAAACGCAGGATAGCATGACCTCTGGTTCAATATGGGTTTTTCCAATGGATCCTTTCGCAGGATTGGTATCATCATTTGCCTTAAAGGTTCCTGTTCCGTCCGTGGCAAAACTGCAATTGGAATAATCACCAATGTCTCCTGCACCCGCTTTAAATAGGGCTTGTTTTAAACGTTCAACACCATCAAGAGGCACATAGGTGGTCAATTTTTTTAGGGTATTCTTTTGCGGTATCAGTACCTTGGTATTCTTTAGGCCCAGAATATCACAAATTTTAGCATTGACGCCATTCGGAGCATTATCCAAAGCGGTATGTATTGCATAAATGGCAATATTGTTCTGAATGGCCTTTAGTACGACACGCTCAACATAATTCTTACCCGTTATCTTTTTTAGGCCACTGAATATAATGGGGTGAAAGCTTACGATAAGATTACAATTTTTGTTTATAGCCTCGTCTATAACATTTTCAAGCGTATCCAAGGTGACCAAAATTCCGGTAAGTTCAGTGGATGCCTCTCCAAGCAACAGGCCTACATTGTCAAAGTCTTCCGCGTAGGTCAATGGGGCAAATTCCTCTAGAATTAGCGTTACGTCGTTTACGGTCATTTTATTAAAATATAAGGTATTCAAAGATAAATATTATAATTTCGTACCGATGCAAGTGCTACGAAAACTTCTCTTTCCATTCTCATTGGTGTACGCTACCATAGTATTCTTGAGAAATCGATTGTATGACTTTGGAATTTTTCCCTCAAGTTCCTTTGAAACAAAAACAATCTGTGTCGGTAATTTAAGTGTTGGCGGAACCGGTAAGACCCCAATGATAGAATTATTGATTGCGTCTTTGAAGGATACTAATAAAATCGCCGTATTGAGTAGGGGGTACAGAAGGAAATCTAAGGGATTTTTACTTTCAACAAATCAAACTACCGTTGAGAATTTGGGGGATGAACCCTATCAGCTTAAGTCTAAATTCCCTTCTATTTCGGTTGCCGTAGATGCCGATAGAAGAAACGGAATCAAACAATTGGAAAAGTTGGTTACTCCCGATGTTATCCTCTTGGACGATGCTTTTCAGCACAGAAAAGTAAAGCCCGATTTTTCAATGCTATTAACTGCCTATGGCAGCTTATACATAGATGATTGGTATTTGCCTACAGGAAATCTTCGGGATAGCAGAGGTGAGGCAAGCAGGGCGAATATAATTATAGTTACCAAATGCCCACAATCGTTATCGATAGGCGCGCAAAACGAAATTCGAGCGAGGCTTGGGCCCAAGGCTCATCAAAAAATTCTCTTTAGTTATTTACACTATAATCAAAAACTAAAAAGTAAAGGAGAAGAACGCTCCCTAAATGATTTGAAAAACAAAAAAATTACCTTGGTTACCGGTATAGCAAATTCGGATCCTTTAGTGTCTTATTTAAAAGGGAAAGCTGTTACTTTTGACCATATGGAATTTAATGACCACCATTTCTTCACTGAAAGGGAACTCGCAATACTAAAAGAAAAAGAATGTATACTGACTACGGAAAAGGATTATGTACGCCTTAAAAATGAACTATCGCAGCTTTTTTATATTGAAGTGTCCCATCAATTTTTAGGTGAGGGTAATCAGCTATTTGAGGCAGCATTGCAGCAATTTATGATAAGGAATTCTTGAGTTTCTTATCAAATATGTTTTCACCGATTTTTTGATAGAAAACCTCTGGTTTGAAAGGTTTGGTGACAACATCATTACAACCGGCTGCATAAAAACTTTCCAAACTATCATCCAATGAAATTGCTGTTAAGGCTATGATAGGAATGTCTTGATTGAATTTTCGTATTTCAATGGTCGCTTCCTCACCGCTAATTCCTGGCATATGAATATCCATTAAAATAGCATCATATACATTTTCTTTTACAAGGGTAATGGCCTCATGCCCATTATTGGCAATATCACTGGTCATTTCTTTTTTGGATAACATTTTTTTAGTAATCACCTGATTGATTTTATTGTCCTCCACAATCAATAAGTGTAGGCCTTTAAAGTCATAATCGCGTGGCGCAATTTCGAATGAAAA
>JBBSKR010000197.1:0-6209 GCA_038256135.1 Flavobacteriales bacterium
AATATAATGGCTATTATATCGTGAAGGTTAGTGGTATACTTTTAAAGTAATAGATGGGGTACTTTTGAGTTAATATATACAGACGGCTCTGCCTTGAGGTAGTTCATTTATACCGTCGCCTTCCTGTGACGGTCTGTGAAAAAAGAATTGCGCAAGCGCGTTTTTATTTGCCTCCATTGCTTCCAGATTATTGCACGCAGGCGTTTGCAACACCAATCATCTATCTTGCGCAGCAGCTTTTTGATGTCAGCCAACTTATAATAGGGGTATGAAGCCCAACGGTGCGAAAACGTACGCGAAGGATAGAATTGTAACAAAAAAGGGGATAATATTTCTATAAATCGTTAAGACGAGTGATGTTATAGGTCGGTAGTTATTGGCTTACATGACTCTTGGTGACAGCTCTTTTCCGTTGGGCCTAGTTGATTAAAGGCAACTAAATTTAACAGCTAATGACATTAGTGAAATAAGCGTTTAGTTTACGAATAGTCCCATGAAACGAACGTTTTTTAGGACTATGTTTGAGCTATAAAGGTTCAGTTTATCCCGTTCCCTTACAATCTCACATAAGATTAAACTTTGCAGTTAAAAGAAAAACTATATCCTTTGGCAACAGTCCAGGATAGTTTGAATGTACTTTTCCGGTACCATAAAAGTATTCTTTGGCACTTTTAAGATAGACGGAGAATGGCACTGGAATTTCCGCCAACATGGCACGATAAATATTTGTACCAACCCAACGGCTATTTTATGGAACCATAGTATTTTGGTCAACCGGCCCCATCCAATGTTTTACTAAATGGGTGATAACCGACATTTATTAAGTTCGAATCAATGGAATTCTCTTTAAATACCAAGAAATTTTCAAATCGACCATAAAACTACGGCCCGCTATTTTATATTTGGTGACAGGACCATCGTATTTTGTGGTCGAGCCAATTAGTCAGTACAGATCAAAAACAGTAGTTATATCCTTGGAAACAATCCAGAACATTATGGCCCTGACTGATTTAAGCATTCTTGCATTGCTGTTTGTTCTGGGCATAGCGGCTTTTGTACTTTCCACCATTTCGGGGGGAGGCGTTTCTTTGCTCTTGGTGCCCATATTGAACTGGACACTTGGTGTTGCCAATACTGCGCCCGTTCTCAATTTAGGAACTTTTTTGGGCCGCCCGGCCCGCCTTGTGATTTTCTGGAAACACATCAACTGGAAGGTCTGCCTTTATTACGCCCCCGCGGCTATCACAGGTGCCTTGCTCGGTTCTTGGTTGTTCAGCAATTTTAAGGTGGAATGGCTTCAAATACTAGTGGGCATATTTCTTCTCAGTACGGTATATCAATACCGTTTTGGGGAAAGGGGAAAGTCGTTTTCGATGAGGTTGTGGTATTTCGTCCCGTTGGGGGTTTTGGTTTCCGTGCTGGGAACGATCATAGGGGCATTGGGACCGGTTCTCAATCCATTCTATCTGAACTTGGGCCTTGACAAGGAAGACCTTATCGCAACCAAGACGGCCAATTCCTTCTTGATGGGTTTGGCCCAGATCGGCAGCTATACCTTTTTTGGACTGCTGCACGACCAGTTCTGGGTGTACGGCATCGCTTTGGGCCTGGGTGCGACCGTCGGTAATATTATCGGTAAAAGGTTCTTGAGCAATATGAAGAGCAGCACCTTCAGGAAGTTCGTAATTGCCCTCATGGTCATTAGCGGAATCCTATTGCTTGTTGGCCAGATCGAAAACCTGTTCGGGCTTTCACTTCCATTTTAATTAAAATATGACTTGGTCATTGCCATTGGGTCTCCTTCCTAAAATTCCCTTTCCCCAAACTCACTCTTGATGAATTTCGATTTGTTCTTATTGCTGTTGAAGGTATAGGACAGGTTCAGGAGAACGATATCCACCTCGTATACATAATTGGTCGTGGTAAAGAACTCACCTTCGCGGAAAGTGGTTATCCGCTGCTCGTTCGTATCCAGCAGGCCCAAATCAATGTTCTGCCATTGCAGGGTCGCAACAAGGCGGTCGTCGAGGAAGGTCTTGCGCAAGGTCAGGTTTGGGGAATAGAACCTGGAATCTTTACCTTGTGCCGTGTTCCTTGCGGATAGGTAGTTGAAGGTAAACTGTGCAGAGGCGGTTTTAGAGAAATCTACCGTGCTGTTCGCATTGATGGAATACACAAAGGCATCGCTATCGACACTTCTTCCGTCATAAGCACCATTGATAGTATAATTGTAGAAATTCGCTCCGATAAAATTTGACCAGTTCTTGGCGGGTTTTAATTGGATACCGAGTTCAAGTCCCACCGAACGGCTGTCTCCCACATTGGAATAGATACGGTTCAAAATGGTATCGTTGTAGACCGTGTTGACGCGGTTGACCAAGTTTTTGACATCGCGGTAATAGGCCGTGGCATAAATGGAATTCCCCGCGTCAAAATTCTTGGTCACGCCGAGTTCAAAGAGGTCGATGAATTCCGGCCGTAGCGTAGGGTCGCCCTGTTCCAAGGTCTCTGAATGTTCCCTTTCCGGAAACGGGTTCATCTTAAAGGTGGTGGTGCGTTCCACACGTTTGCTATAGGCAGCCTTTAATTTCATGTTGTTCTCAAAGGTAAATTGAACCGAGGCCGATGGAAAAGGCTTGATATAATCAAAGGTGTAGGTCGTATCTACCGCACCTAATTTATCCCTCAGGTCAAAGGTCCGGTCCATCCCTTCCACGCGCACGCCTGCGGCATATTCCCATTTATCCTTTTTGCCGGTGAACTGGGCATATACCGAATGCAGGTCCCGTACAAGGTCCACTTCACTCGAAAATTCAGGTACCAGTTCAAATTCACCCGTACTGTTGTTCCTTCGTTCATAGACAAAATCCCCCTTGTGGTCCAATTTTCGGTATTGGTAACCCGTTTCCACCTGCCCGAAGGAAAACGGTTTCCAGGCATAGTCCACTTGAAAACGGATACCGTTTAAGGGGTTGTCGTTGGTATTGTATTCTTGTTGGTAGATAATATCGTTATCGGGAAAGCCAAGATTATCGTTTTCGGTAGGGCCCCCCAATAGCGTATATTCATAAAGGAACGAAGTAGATAGTTTGGAACTGTTCTTAAAGGTGTGCCCATAATCGAAACTGCCCAGTACGAAATCGCTCCTTCGGGTGCGCAAGTTGTGGTTAAAGTATTGAAAGGTGTAGAACCGTTCTCCACCGTCCGCAGGGGCAATGCCCCGATTGTCGAAATAAACGATATCCGCCAAACGGTCATTTTGGCGCTTTCCGGCATAAAAGCCCAGGGAATAGGTGTTCAGGGTATCGGGTGAAAAATCTACCGTGAACCTACCGTTGTAATTTTCTTCGTCAGAACTTCGCTCCCCATCGGACGGAAAGCGGGTGAGGGTATCGCTGATGATGGTGAAGACATCACCTTCCCGTCTTCCGCCTAGGTCGTTTCGCTGGTAGTTGGCACCCAAGGAAATGTTCCAGTCCCCTTTAATGATATTATAGGTGGCATCGATGCCATAACGCTGGTGGGGTTCTGCATTGTCGTATTCCTCTATCGAGGGAAAACCTCCCCTTATATTGATCTGGGCAAAAGCGCCATCGGCTGCGCCCTTTTTTGTGATGATGTTCAATATCCCTGCCTTTCCTTCAGGGTCATACTTGGCGGAAGGTGCGGTAATGACCTCGACACGTTCGATGGCATTGGCCGGAAGTTGGTTCATCAGGGTAGCAGCATTTCCCTGCACAGGGTTGCCGTTGAGCAATACCACAAACCCGGTACTCCCTCGTACGCTAATCTCCCCCTGTCCATCGACACTTACCGATGGAATGTTCCTGACTACATCGGTCGCGCTCCCGCCCTGACTGTTCTGGAACTTCCTGGCGTCGAATACCTGTCGGTCTATCTTGTTGATGACCGTTGCCCGTTCCCCTTGTACGACGACCTCGCTCAACTGATTTTCACCTATGGAGAGTTCTACGGCACCCACATCTAGCGGTGTATTTCGATTTTTCACCTCTAGGTCCCTTAGTGTCTTGGGCTGATACCCGATAAAGGAAGCTTTCAGATAATAAATACCTTTTTTCACATCGGAAATGATAAAAACACCCTCTAAATCGGTAATTACCCCTGTGACCAGTTCGCCGTTTTCTTGATCGTAGAGTGCCGCAGTTGCGTATTCCAAGGGATAAACATTCGTGCCATCGATAATTTTTCCGGTTACCTGGCCAAAGGCCGACGTAGAGGCGAAAAGTAAGAACAATAGGGAAGAGGCGCGTAAGTTCATCAAAATATTTTTGTTAAAAATAAAAATGTTGAATTTACGCTTACGGAAATCGGGATTATGGTGTATTTGAAAAAGTTAAGGTATCATTGCCGCTTTTTGAACCGCATCGGCGTCACTCCTTCGTACCTTTTAAAATATTTTACGAAATGGGAAACATCCTTAAAATCGAATTTAAAAGCGATTTCTGTTACAGAAAGGTCGGTAAAGCGCAATAAGCGCTTGGCTTCATTTAAGATATTGGTGGCGATTAATTGGGAAGCCGTTTTTGAGTACCGACCTTTGCAAAGTGAGGTCAGGTTCTGTGCGGTAGTATTGAGGAGTGCCGCGTAATGGGATACGTCGTTTCTGAGTTCATTATCCAGGAGGGCGTCGAACCGGGATAGTATGTCCCCCAAATTGGATGTGCCCTCCATATTGGCATAGCCTATGATCTTGGCGAACAAGGCCTTCAAAACGCCCTCTACTACCTCATTTTGACAAGACCATTTTACCTTGGTCTCGACACATAGAATTTGAAATAGATTATCTATCGTTTCATCCATTTGCAGGTCGACCCTTTGTCTAAAGCTGAGTTGCTGTAGCTGTAGGTTGATGTTCTTGTCCAAGCTATTGTCCAAAAAATCGGCCTTGATGATGATGACGAACCCTTCCGGTACGGTATCGATTTCCCAATGGTGAACTTCATCCTTCTTGATCAGAAAAATAACGGGCGGTTCTATTGCATGGCTCTTGAGATCCATATAATGGAACCCCGAACCCTGCCTGAAATAGACCAGCTCTAGGTACTTGCTGTGCCTATGGGGTCTGGTGTAGCGTTTATTGACATCGAAAGGCTCGATTTTTATATCGGCCGTTGGCGTGATCTTGGTATACGTCTCTATTTTGTTTTTCATTAGCGGTCAAGCTAAATATATATTACGCCCTTGTTCGATTTGACATTATTACTTTGTCTGTAAAAATAGAGAACAAAAACGCTCGAAAAGAATTTAAAAAGTTGCATTTATATGTTCACAACTTCTAAATTTCAGCAATTGCCTTTTCGGGAAAATAGGGGCGGGTTTCGACCTTGCGATCGATAAAGGACTAAATATGGTCAATAAGGGTAGTTCTGGAAAACGAACGTTTTGCAGAACTACATTAAAGGCTTTCAGAGTTCAAATAAACCTATTGATTTAGGCATATAGCCAATAATCGACGTATAATAAGTTCCGTCATTTTCGGCCAATCACGGATTTTAGGTATATCAATTATTGAAAGATGCAATATGCCCCACGATTGTTAATTCGATGTTCAATAAACATTGAACTTAGCGTTGTTTGCCAAGTGCCTAAGTCAGTAAACCTATTTTATACTTAATTTAATTATTACAATTAATTCACCTTTATTTGAACTACTTAGAATACATCATATCGAAATGTGAGTACTTTATAAATTATCACCTACAAGTTTGAGTTTGAGTTTGAGTTTGAGTTTGAGTTTGAGTTTGAGTTTGAGTTTGAACTTGACACTTGTTCTTGATCTTTTTTTGGTTCGATATTTGTTAACTTTAAACGAAATAACAGAAAGTTGTTAAAAAGAGTATCCTTACGGTCCCGAATTTTTTTAGCCATGATATTTTTGGTGCTGATCGCATCCGTTTTGATCGCTGGTGTAACGGTGTACCAGTACAGGGAACAATCCAAGGATTACCATGAAGATAGGATGGAACGTAAAGAGGAGCAAATACGCCAAAGTATAGACCTCGCCATTCAAAAAACTACCTATCCGGTCAGCACTGAAAATTTAGATCTCATTTTTAAAAATGAAATCTATGAGATTGCCGTGGTCCAAAACATGAATTTCAATATTTATAGTCTCGATGGACAACTCATAAAAAGTTCACGTCCTAGGTTAGCTCATGATTCCATTTCCATGTGTTTGGATGCAGAGG
>JBBSKR010000198.1:0-6173 GCA_038256135.1 Flavobacteriales bacterium
ACTTTCTCTCTATAAGGGGAATATCCATCCTTCAACATTTGGTGCAGGGCATCACGGATCAACTGTAAATGGAACAGGCGCTCCTTTTTGGCCTTATATCGCTGGTTGACTATTAAGGTTATTGGTGTTTGACGTTTTAAAATGGGATTTCCCTTGGCATCTTTTTTTGTGGGATGTTCGAAGGAATAGTAGACATACCAACGTTTGGAGAGGTCAAAATCCTCCCCACCATGTTATATTTTTGGCTCTGTAAATTTCTTTTTCAAACCGTGACTGTATGCGGTAGCGTATGCGGTTTGTAAGGTATTAAAAAAATAACCCATTGACAAGAGGTTTAAGTACCTATAAATCAATGGGTTAATTAGTAGCGGGGACTGGACTCGAACCAGCGACCTTCGGGTTATGAGCCCGACGAGCTACCTACTGCTCTACCCCGCGATATGGGTTTTCATCTTACTTGTTTTACAACTTCAGTTCATTACGTTGACAAGATGAGCGCTACTATTTATAGCGGGCGTCAAAGATACAACCAAATTTTTCTATTTTCAAATGTTATTGTCATAATCTTTTTTACACCATTACCTTGTTAAAAACTTAAAATCCATAACTTCGAATTTTAGGTTTTTTATGGATACAATCAACGATTTTATTGCGAGCGCACTGCCTTATACGGAGTGGCCCATGTTTCTATTGCTTATCGGGGGTGGACTCTTTTTGGTGTTCTATTCCAAATTCATGCCTTACCGTTTTTTTGGGCATGCCATAGCGATTACGGCAGGTAAATATGACAATTCAAAATCAGCCGGTGATGTAAGTTCATTTCAGGCACTTTCATCTGCAGTAGCTGCTACAGTAGGTCTAGGTAATATTTCTGGGGTCGCAATTGCGATACATGATGGAGGGCCGGGAGTAGTTTTTTGGATTTGGATGACGGCATTGATCGGTATGTGTATAAAATTTTATTCCTGTAGCTTGGCTATTATGTTTCGCGGAACGGACTCGGATGGCAAGTTGCAGGGAGGTCCTATGTACTATATAACCAAAGGCTTGGGAGAAAAGGCCCGTCCTTTAGCTACCTTTTTTGCAATCTGCGGATTATTTGGATTTTTGGGGGTGTTTACGGCCAATCAATTTACCGAAACCTTTATGAGTGTCGTTGAGCCATCGACCACATTATTTGACATGAGCGATGTAAATTGGAAATGGACGATTGGTATTGTTCTGGCCATCATCACCTCATTTGTAATTTTTGGAGGATTAACGAAAATTGCTAAGGTTGCATCGGCCATTGTACCATTTATGGTAGCCTTATATTTGGTGGCAGTTGTAGTGGTTATGGCCTTGAATTCGGAACAGATTCTACCCTCGCTTAAAATGATCATTTTCGAGGCATGGAATTTCAAATCTTTGGTAACGGGCGGATTTTGGGGACTTGTGATTATCGGAGTGCGTAGGGCCATGTTCTCCAATGAAGCTGGTTTGGGAAGCGCACCTATGTATCATGGTCAGTCTAAAAATGACGAACCCATTCGAGAAGGTTTGGTTGCTATGTTGGGCCCGTTTATAGACACCATATTGGTTTGTACGTTCACAGCTATTGTTATAATATTAAGTGGTGCTTATTTAGAGGACGTTAGTGGTATCGTAATGACCTTGTCCGCCTTTGAGACAACCTTGTTTGGATGGGGGGATATATTGCTTATGTTTATTGTGACCGCTTTTGCTTTATCCACATTGTTTACGTATTCTTATTATGGAGTAAAGTCCCTTTCATTTCTGACCAACGCGAAAATAGGACGGTTTTATAATTGGTATTTTGTTATTATGATTGTATTTGCAGCGGTGGCCTCTTTGGAATTGGTGAAAAATTTAATCGATTTGTCCTATGCCCTTATGGTGATTCCAAATATGATTGCCGTACTTTTGTTGGCCCCAAAGGTGAATATTGAAATGAAAAAATACCTGTTAAAATTAAAAGATGGCAGATCATAAGGCAGGCTTTGTAAATATTATAGGAAATCCTAATGTGGGCAAATCCACTTTAATGAATGCGTTTGTTGGTGAAAAGCTTTCGATAATTACATCTAAGGCACAGACGACGAGGCATCGCATTTTGGGAATTGTCAATGGGGATGATTTTCAAGTGATTCTATCCGATACGCCAGGAATCATCAAACCCGCTTATGAATTACAGTCCAGTATGATGAATTTTGTAAAGTCGGCGTTTGAGGATGCCGATATACTCCTTTACATGGTTGAAATTGGAGAAAAAGCACTAAAGGACGAAAGCTTTTTCGAGAAGATAAAAAATAGTACAATCCCCGTTCTCTTATTACTTAACAAGGTAGATACCGCTACTCAAGAACTGTTGGAAGAACAAGTACAGTATTGGCAGGATATACTTCCGAATGTAGAGCTACATCCGATTTCGGCCTTATCAAATTTCAATGTAAAGGGTGTTTTTGAACGTATAATCGAATTGTTGCCCTTATCACCCCCATATTATCCAAAAGACCAGTTAACGGATAAACCGGAACGCTTTTTTGTTAATGAAACCATTCGGGAAAAAATTCTGATGCATTATAAAAAGGAGATTCCCTATGCCGTGGAAATAGAGACCGAGGAGTTTTTTGAAGATGAGGACATCATTCGAATGAGATCGGTTATTATGGTAGAGCGAGATTCGCAAAAGGGAATTATCATCGGTCATAAAGGTACTGCCTTAAAACGTGTCGGTGTCGAAGCTAGACAGGATTTGGAAAAATTCTTTGGGAAACAAGTTCATATAGAACTGTATGTTAAGGTCAATAAAAATTGGAGAAGTGATGCAAGACAATTAAAACGTTTTGGTTACAACAAATAAGTTCTGATGTTAAACATGTAACAAACTCCCTTCATACTTTTATTTCAAATCAAGGTTGCACCCAAATTTTAACATAATAATTTGAATAGTAGTTCTTCCTTAACCTTCAAAGAGTTAGTCTAGCACTAAATGGCTTTTTATAATTTTTGTTGACTTCCAAAGCAAAATATTTATCTCAAAACAATTCTAGGTTCCACTTTTCAAATAGAATGTCCTACATTTGAGTAATCGCCAACATGCACAAATACCCCGATGAAATGCACAACGTAATTATTTTTGGATCTTCAGGCCACGGTAGTGTGATTTTAGATTGTTTGGAGAAGGAGGGAAAATACAATGTAATTGGTTTTGTTGATTCGTATATAAGAAAAGGATCGATAATTAATGGATATCAGGTTTTAGGAAGCGAGGATGACCTCCCTTACTTAGCAAATAGATATAATTTAATAGGAGGCATTGTAGCTATTGGAGATAATTGGACAAGAAAACTTATTGTCGATAGAATAGTTGAGATAGTTCCACATTTTAAATTTATCAACGCAATACATCCAAGTGCGTTAATAGGAAAAGATGTAATTTTTGGCTGTGGTAATGTTTTTATGCCAGGGGCAATTGTGAATGCAAATTCTATCATACATGATTTCTGTATTTTAAATACCAATTCCTCACTCGGCCATGATGGTCATATGGAAAGCTATTCCAGTTTAGCGCCATCGGCATGTTGCGGTGGTAGTTTGAGTTTGGATAAATTTTCGGCAATAAGTTTAGGAGTTAATATCATTAATGGTATTACCATAGGCAGTAATACAGTAATAGGTGCCGGATCACTGGTGGTTACCGACTTTGGGGATAATGTTACTGCCTATGGTTCACCGGCAAAAGTAGTTCGTGCCCGGGGTGTAGGTGAGCCTTATTTGTTCAAATCCAAAAAATCAGCGCTGTCTAAATCGGCCTACCTCAAAAGTTTGTAAGCAAACAGTGCAGTGTGAGGTAGTTATTGTAATTGCCACTTTAAGTACTACCTTTGCGCCAAAGTTAAGTTATGGGTGCTATTGTTGCCATTATAGGGAGACCTAATGTAGGTAAATCTACTTTTTTCAACCGACTGATTCAAAGACGTGAGGCTATTGTGGATGCGGTAAGCGGCGTTACAAGAGACCGTCATTATGGGAAGAGTGATTGGAATGGAAAGGAGTTTTCTGTAATAGACACCGGTGGATATGTATTAGGTAGTGATGACGTATTCGAAAAGGCGATTGACAGGCAGGTGGAATTGGCCATTGAGGAGGCGGATGCCATAATTTTCATGGTAGATGTGGAGGCCGGTGTTACCGGAATGGATGAGGATGTTGCCCAACTGTTAAGAAGGGTCAAAAAACCTGTTTTTTTAGCAATCAATAAAGTCGATAATGCCAAGCGAGCCGAAGATGCTGTTGAATTCTATTCATTAGGTCTTGGGGAATATTACACGCTTTCAAGTATAAACGGGAGTGGAACGGGTGAATTGTTGGATGCCCTTGTGAAGGAATTACCTGAGATTGAGGAAGAAAAGAGTGATTTACCAAGGTTTGCTGTGGTAGGTAGGCCAAATGCCGGGAAATCTTCTTTTATCAATGCGCTCATAGGGGAAGAAAGATATATTGTCACCGATATTGCGGGAACCACTAGGGATAGCATTGATACCAAATACAATCGTTTTGGCTTTGAATTTAATTTGGTCGATACGGCGGGTATCCGTCGTAAGTCCAAAGTGAAGGAAGATTTGGAATTCTACTCCGTAATGCGTTCCGTACGAGCTATAGAACATTGCGATGTTTGTATCTTATTGCTGGATGCTACGCGCGGCTTTGACGGACAGGTAGAGAATATTTTCTGGCTTGCACAGCGCAACCATAAAGGTATTGTCATACTGGTGAATAAGTGGGATCTAGTAGAGGATAAGGAAACCAATACTATAAAACACTATACCCAAAAAATAAAAAAGGCCATTGAACCTTTTACCGATGTGCCCATTCTTTTTGTTTCCGTACTTAATAAACAACGAATTTTTAAAGCGATAGAAACAGCCGTTGAGGTCTATAGTAATAGGAACAAAAAAATCATTACGCGTAAGTTCAATGAAACCATGTTACCCATTATTGAAAACTATCCACCACCAGCATACAAGGGTAAATTTGTTAAAATAAAATTTTGCACACAGCTTCCTACCCCTTATCCCCAATTCGCATTTTTCTGTAATCTTCCCCAATATGTTAGGGAACCCTATAAGCGTTATCTAGAGAATAAGATTCGGGAGGAATATGATTTTACCGGAGTACCAATTACGGTGTTTATGCGGAAAAAGTAGTTTAGTTAGGGGTTAGGAGTCACGAGTCAGGGCTTAGGAGTTAGGAGTAACGAAATTCAAATTGGCAAATAACTAAATAGAAAGTCTTAACAATTTGCATTTGATTTTTGAATTTGCATTTGATTTAGAACTTCAAAACCGCCACCTAACATTTTTCTGTAACCTTCCCCAATATATTAGGGAGGCCTATAAGCGTTATCTAGAGAATAAGATTCGGGAGGAGAATATGATTTTACCGGAGTAACAATTACGGTGTTTATGCGCAAGAAGTAGCATCTCGTTTTGGGCCAATTCTTTTTAAAAAATATATCAGCAGTTCTATTTAGGCCTTCTGTAATTGTAAAGTTGTGTTTCCCAAAGTAGCAACTAAAAGTTTGCCTAAGGAAATCATAAGTAAAATTCAGATTTTGGACACAAAAACCAAGGAGCAGAAATTTACAGTAGATGTTGGTACCGGAGAAACCAAAACAATAAATTTGACCATTAAAGTGGATAAGAACAAAGGATATCTTGGTAGATTATCCGGGAGGTATGGTACAGATGAACGATACCAAGCCAATAGGTTGTTGAATTATTTTAATGATTCGGAACGGATAAGTGTCATAGGTGCGAGCAATAATATAAACAATGCAGGGTTTTCTTTCGATGAAATATATGATATGCTTGGTAGAACGCGTGGGGGCGTTTCCATAAACAATCAAGGTGGAACCATAAGTCCAAGAATATCTACATCCTTTAATATTAGGGAAAATTGGAATTCGAACCTGAATATTCTATTGCCTTTGGCTCTGCAAAATACAATTTGGATGGTCTTACCGATATTGATTATATATCTCATCGTCTTAATCTAAAAACCACTTCATATTGGCCTAAGAACATCATATGGGGGAATGACCTTAATAATAGTTATAACAATAATGTAGGACCAGGATTTGATAAGGATGCACTTTTTTGGAACATGAG
>JBBSKR010000199.1:0-6065 GCA_038256135.1 Flavobacteriales bacterium
ACCTATTCTGATAAAGTTTCGTTGGCGGAGGTGGTTCAGTTACAATTACAATCCACTTCCTCTGATGTCACTATTGATAAACTTCTCAAAAAGGCATTTGTAAAAAATAGCTTTGGTGCTTTGCATATTTTGGAGGTTGGATCAAATTTTGAGGAATTGGATATCAGTCTTAAAAATGGCGAGTTAAACCTTCAACTCCCTAAAGTAGCCACCGATGTGTACATAAAAGGTAATTCTTCTTCGCTAAAGTTACCCACCAGCCTACAAGTGGTACAAACCAAAAATGGAAATACCACCATCAACAAAGGATTTCATTTGAAGGATGGTAGTAACCGATCTTTAGTGATTACTGCTGATTACAGTGAGGTGGTTATCCAATAATTATTTTACAATTTCAATATCCCAAATAAGATTGTAACGCTTTACTGTTATATCCTACTCCCTCAAAATACCAATTCTTATACTTTAATATTTTGCTCCTTTTGCTACCTTGACGTGTTTGCGAGGAGTATTTTCACGACGAAGCAATCTACCAAATCTGAACACAAAGGTATAGATACAACTTCGCTCCACTATGACGTCTATGCGAGGAGTATTTTCACGACAAAGCAATCTGCCAAATCTGAATTCAAAAGGTACAGATTATTTCGTTCCACTCGCTAAATTATATTTATTTTACCATCAACTACAACATCGGCTCCCAACCTTCTTCATAACTACGTTTCCAAGATTCCATAGCTTTTTCATTGTTGAGGACCTTCCCTGTTTTTGTATCAACTTTTAAGGTTTCTCCAGCATCTTGCGCCATATTCCCCAAATGGCATAACATGGTAGAAATACTGGCATCATGAATATCCGAATTTAAACTTTTGTCTTCCCTTATACCGGCAAAGAAATTAGCGATATGATTCACATCCAACTGACCTTCACCTCGCGTATTTGTGGTTTCACTGGTACTCCCTTCCAGTTCTTCCTTTATTAGATTTCCTTGTAGATCATAAAGCCGGTAGAAATTACGGTCCAACATAATACTTCCTTTGCTGCCATAAATGGTACTACCACGGCCTGGTCTATCTGGTTTCATCATTCCACGGCTATGCCCGGTCCAGGTGAGGAATTTGTCATCGGCAAACGTGTAGGTGACCTGTTGGTTGTCCACAAACTCCCAATCATCCTGATAGGTGTATTTGCCGCCAAAAGAGCTTACGGTTTCGGGTAAGTCTACTCCCAGCGCCCATCTGCAAATATCTATTTCATGGGTTCCATTATTATGCACTTCTCCCGTGCCCCAAGTTCGGAACCAATGCCAGTTGTAGGGGTGCACATTATCTTTGTACGCTTCTCGTGGTGCAGGTCCTTGCCAGAGCTCCCAATCCAAGGTTTTTGGAACCTCAATGACGTTCCCGGTACCTATAGAATCCCTATTGTTGGAGTAATAGGCTTCTCCTTTATATACATCACCAATAATGCCTTCCCGAATATCCTTAATGGCCATAATCGAAGTGTTGGCAGAGCGCTGTTGGTTTCCCATTTGTACCTTTTTGCCATACTTCTTTTGGGCTTCCACCAATAGGTCGTTTTCATACGGGTTATGACTACAGGGCTTTTCCACATATACATGTTTGCCTGCCTGTAGGGCCAAAATGGCCATGGGTGCGTGCCAATGCTCTGGTGTGGCGATGAACACCGCATCAACATCCTTATCCTCCAATACCTTTCTGAAATCCTTTTCAACCTTTGGGATATAACCAATATTCTCCTGGCACCATTCATTATGCTCCTTTAATATCACATCATCGACATCACACGAATAGATGATTTTTACATTTTTATCTTGATGGATTGCTTTTACATGGGCTTTTGCCCTGCTACGCACCCCTATGATGGCACAATTGATATGGTCATTTGCTCCAAGAATATGGGCATAGGAACTATATGGAAATGCCAAACTGCCCAAGGTAACCGCTGCAGTTCCTGCTGAGGTTTTCTTTATAAAATTTCTTCTAGTGCTCATAGCTTATTCGTTTGCGATTGGTTTTATTTTAATGTTTTTAAAGGATACCCGGTCACCGTGGTCTTGCAATAACAAATGGCCTTTATCCGATTCGCCAAAATTGGGCCATTGGTCATATTTACTTTCAGCTACCAATTTGCGGTAATCATCACTTTTACGTTCATATTCCAACACCTTCATCCCGTTCAACCAATGTTCCACATGATTATCCTTGGAAATAATGTGCGCGGTATTCCATTCCCCTGGCGGATTCATAGGTTTATTCGCATTTGCCTGAATCAAGTCATACAATGAGGCTACGGTTCGGCTACCTTCATGATTGCCCAATTTGGCATCAGGATGCCTGGCATCGTCCAAAATCTGATATTCCAATCCGATGGAGGAACCCGGACCTTTATTGATATCCGTATCTACATAATATTTGATACCGCTATTGGCACCTTCGGTGATCATGAAATCCAGCATTAGTTCAAAATCGCCATACAATTCCTTGGTCACGATATCCCCACCTGCTGCGGATTCTTCTCCCCCGGAGGATAGAACGGTCAAAATCCCATCCTCAATTTCCCAACCTTTTGTAGGGAATTCATCCAATCGGGCCCCACGCCAACCTGCTGTAGTTTCGCCGTCCCATAACATTTTCCAACCATTTTTGGCTTCGTCTACGCCTAGGGTATTTTTGGTAATAATGGGTTTCAACGGGCTCTTTCTAGCGTATTTTGAAAGACTATCGGTCAGTATTTTAATATCCTTCCAGATAATTTCAGTTCCGTCTTTTTGTTCATCGGAAATACTGTGTACCTGCAACGCTAAAAAGCCTTTATCTGTTTTGTCGTCAATGAGGTAAGCAGCAGGCACCTGATTGATCCAAGTTTTTATGGTGTCTCCAATGGCTTCGATTCTATAGTGGTTCCAATCGTTCTGTTTAAAGGCTTTTTGTGCTTCTGGATTATTGGTCAATGGATGCAACCATCCTCTTCTGGCCTCGTCATAGATACCGGCGCTCCACCCACGATCGGAAGGGTCTATCTCTATTTGATAGCCGTGTACCCTACCATCCCTATAATGAGGTAAACTGTTGCTCCTGATCTGTATCCCAGAATTCATGCTGGAATCGACCTTATAATCCAGCTCCAATATAAAATCCCCGTACATTTTATCAGAAGTCATAAATGAATTGGGTGTATCATGCACAGTGGTGCCCACAATAGTATTATCCCTTACTTTATAATCGGCGCTGCCGCCTAGTTGTGTCCACCCGTTTAATGTTTCCCCATCGAATAAGGATACCCACGGCGTACTGTCCTTAAGGTCCTGTTGACAGCCAGTTAGTAGGGCTGATAGTACTACTGAAAAAAGTAGCTGATTGCTTTTTAATTTCATTGGTTTAAGTTGCATTAGTTGTTATAAAAAAAGCGCCCCGTTTGGGACGCTGGAATATAGTGATTTTTTGGGAGATCTTTAATGGGCACTTTCCTTTAGATAATTTCCAAAGTTTTCTTTAAATCTATTTAACCTAGGAATCGATACGTTGCGGATATATGAATCATTAGGATTTTTTCGTTCGTAATCTTGATGGTATTCCTCTGCCTTATAAAAATTTGTATAGGGTGTGACTTCTGTGGTAATGGGATCGCCATCGTATACATTCTGATCTTTTAAGCCTTGCATATACCCTTCTATGATTTTCTTTTGTTCCTCATTTTTATAAAAAGCAATGGAACGGTATTGTGTGCCACGATCGGGACCTTGCCTATTTAATTGGGTTGGGTCATGTGAGCCAAAGAAGACTTGTACCAGCTGGGTAAAGGAAATTTCCTTTGGGTCGTAATACACTTCTACCGCCTCCGCATGGTCGGTTTTTCCATAACTAACGTCTTCATAAGTAGGATTTTTTTGAGTACCACCGGCATAACCCGATACAACTTCCTTAACGCCATTTACGCTTTCGAAAATAGCCTCAACGCACCAAAAACAGCCGCTTGCAAAATAGGCGGTCTCATAGTTGCCCAGTTCTTGTGGACTTAGTTTTTCAGCTTCTTGAATTACCTCCTGTTCGCTTACCGTATTTTCAGTAATCGTATTTTTTTTAGTTTTGGATTCGCAACTTGTCGCCAGCAAGGTGGCAAAGGCCAAAAATGATATTTGTAATGCTTTCATATATTTCTTTTTCAATTTGTAGGTAATTTACAAAGTACTTACAAGCAAAAGGGTTAAAAAGTGTTAACAACAGCAAAGGATATTCTATTTTTGAAAAATGGATACATTATTGAAGGCCCTTAGGTCATATTCTGAGAACACCATTCCCATATTGGATAGTGCTATTCCCTTGAATCGATATGTGCCTTTAGATCTTTCCATGACAAATAGTGAATTATCAGGTGTCGATATCGCAGATCCTACCATTTGCCAGCGCTATATTGATACCGTACTTAAGTTAAAAGAAGGAACAGTTGCCTATGGAGGGTATTTGGAACAACGAAACCTATATGCGGATAAACTAGGGTTTACATCGGCCAAAGCATCGGTAAGGGACATTCACCTAGGAATCGATTTTTGGGCTACCGCAGGTACCAAAGTATTAGCACCTATAGATGGTAACGTACACAGCTATAGAAATAATAATGTGGTAGGGGATTATGGTCCTACTATTATCTTGAGGCATGTTTTGGGAACCCATATCTTTTATAGTCTATATGGGCACTTATCCTTAAATTCTTTGGACGGACTTAGTCTTAACAAGCGATTTAAGTCTGGCGAGACCTTGGGCAGGCTGGGTACTCCTGCTATCAACGTAAACTACGCTCCCCATCTCCATTTTCAACTTATCAAGGATTTAGAGGGCAGCGAAGGAGATTATCCAGGCGTATGTGCCAAAGATAAGTTGTCCCTTTACAGGGAAAACTGTCCTGATCCGAATCTATTATTGAAAATGGACTAATCCAAAATCGATTAAATACTCTTTTTGTCGCTATGATGATTTTTGAGGATATGTCGTTTATCGACAGGATTTTGCACTTCATCCAAGTACTTGCGAACCAACGAGTAAAAAGTGTTTTTCAGCGAGTCATGACCCGGTGAAACAAGGCCTGCGGCGTTATAATAGTGTAACAAACGCAAGTCATGAAAACAATAGCAACCATCATTTTCATCATCTTCTTAGGAATCACAGCTCAGGCTCAAACTGCCACCGCCGAAGTAAAAGTTGAAATTGTTGAGACGACTATCGTAACCGAAACCACTTTCCAATTAAACCTTGAAATTAACACTGAAGTTGCCAGGTTATACAAATTCAAAAACTCATTGATCAAAAAGGAATTGAACTTTATCACCAAGGAGAACAAACCTAAAATGGCGTAATTATAATATTCCTTCCTCAGAATTCTTACCGTAGGTTGTACCGTAAATGACTATATAGCTTCTCGTAAAAAAGAAGCAGTTTATCGATTGTAAAGTACGGTAACCTGACCTGGGTTAGTTAACTAAAGTACAGACCTTTACCATGCCTATGGTCCTTACTTTAAGTCCGTCCGCCATCCAGATTCAGAAGTTCCAAACAGCTGCAAGTTTTTTTAAGGTAAAAAATGGCAGGGTGAAAAAAGCGTTACGGTTTATACCTAATTCCAAAAAAACTCAAATTGCTTAATCGGTTTCTTCCGATTCGGCCTTGACTCCGGTCTCAGCTTCTTTTTCTGCTGCGGGCAATACTAGCGGTTCCAAGATATCCCATACATTATCGGTCACGATTTTTTGTCCTGCTGCAGTGGGGTGAATACCATCCTCAAGATTAAGAGCTGGAATACCGGCAACGCCTTCCAATAAAAAAGGAATCAAGAGAATATCGTTATCCTGGGCCAAGGTAGGGTACATTTCACTGAATTGGTTCGTATAATCGGGCCCCATATTCGGTGGTATCTGCATACCGGCCAAAATTATTTGGGTATCGGGATTCTTTTCCTTGACCATATCTATCATTTCTTGAAGATTATTCATTGATTTTGAAAGCGGTATACCTCTAAGGCCATCATTGGCCCCTAACTCCAAAACAAAA
>JBBSKR010000200.1:0-6040 GCA_038256135.1 Flavobacteriales bacterium
ATATGAGCTAGATCTACTAACAATATCATAAAACATCAATTTAGTACAAGTTTTGGCTAATGACATTAAACTTTTTCCAAAGCTTACTGCGGATATTTGTATCGATGATTCGCTAAAGCCATGAATTTAGCTTCAAGTTATAACCCTACACTTAGAAACAAAAGATGTGAATCCTTTAAAATAAAATAATTTAAAATTAAAAAATAAAACATGTAGATGTGCCAATGAATGTCTAAAAAACCACTTTAAGGCAAAGGGTTTAGTACAGTTTCAAAGCGATAAAATTAAACTAGTATTGCAATCAGAGCGGTTTCGTCCAGTTTTTGAAACCGCACTCTTGAAGGATATCAATAGTGAGAACAATCAAATAGCATTCGCGAATTGACATAAATATCAATAGGGTGAAACCATTTCTAAATCAAAGAACAATACACAAACAGCGAATTAAATTAAAATTTGTATAATATGAAAAATACAGCAAAAACAATAGTTACTGGCAACCAACACAAAGAAATTCCGGGCAACCCTTCTACCGCAAAAAGTAGCAAAGTTCAACTACGAAACGAGGCAAATGCCGATTCGCTTAAGGTCTTGACCTTGGAGCAATGGAAGTTCTGGAAAGAGAACGGCTATGTGGTCGTTAAAAATGCAGTGCCCCGAGAACAAGCTAAAAAAACCGCTGCATTTCTTTGGGAATTCGAGGAAAAAAATCCTAACGACAAGGAAACATGGTACACCCAGGCCAGAGCTGAAATAAAAATGAAGGAACTAGCGGGAACGGGTATGGTAGAGGTATATAACAACCAGTACTTATGGGACAATCGTCAAACAAAACGTGTCTATGACGCCTTTGCCGATATTTGGGGAACGGAAAAATTATGGGTAACCCAAGACCGAGCTAATTTGAATTTCCCCATGCGCCCCGGCCATGAATACAAAGGTTTTATTCATTGGGACTACGATCCTGAAACAAAACCACAGAATGTACAAGGGGTATTGGCTTTGGCGGATCAAACCGATAAAAATATGGGAGGTTTTCAATGTATTCCGTGGTTATTCAGAAATTATGATACATGGAAATTGACACAACCGGCAGATAGAGATCACTTTAAACCTGACGTAGCCAGCTTGGAGGATAAATTGGTGAAAGTTGCCATGGAGGCAGGAGATCTCTTGATTTTCAATAGTTCACAGCCCCACGGCATTCGCGCTAATAAATCCGACGACCAAGTTCGAATAGCGCAGTATATTTCGATGATGCCCGCACAGGAAGAAAATGATGTATTGAGGAACTGGAGAATTGATTCTTGGAAAAATAGACAGGCCCCTGAAGGCTATGCCTTTCCCGGTGATCCACGGAATTGGGAGCAGACAAGATATGAGAGGGCAGAATTATCGAATCTCGGTGAGAAATTAATGGGATTGAAAGATTGGTAATCTATGGTAAATGGCTTTCGAAAATGCGGCACTAGCCTGGTAGCCCCACTTTTAGCGTTCAATAAAATCAAATATAACTAAACCGAGCAAAACTTTATAAATGGAATTTCTGGATATCGCGATTATCGTCCTCTATTTTGGTATCATTCTTTGGATTGCCAAATGGGCCTCAAAAGCGAAAAATGATGCAGCCTTTTCGTCGGTCGATTATTTTTTGGCAGGTAAGAACCAAGGCTGGCTGGTCATAGGGGCTTCTTTGTTTGCCTCTAATATTGGTTCGGAAATCATTCTAGGAGTGTCCGGTGCCGGTGCGCGGGCAAGCATGCCTATGGCGAACTTTGAGATACTGGCTTCCTTGGTGTTGATACTTTTCGGTTGGGTCTTCGTTCCATTTTATTTGCGCACGGGCGTATACACCATGCCCGAATTCTTGGAAAAACGCTATTCAAAAGCCTGCCGAAACTATTTGTCCGTTGTATCCGTTTTGGCGTATATCATTACCAAAATTTCGCTTATCATTTTTGCCGGGGCTTTAGTCTTCGAAGTACTGGGGATTCCGTTTTGGACGGGTGCAATTATCACAGTCGTTGCCACAGGGTTTTATACGGTTCTTGGAGGGCTAAAAGCTGTTATTTATACCGACATGGTGCAAGCATTTATATTAATACTGGGCACTATGGGGGTGGTTATTTTCGGATTGTACGAATTGGGAGGCTGGAATGAAATGATACGCACCATTGAAATAGCGTCGGACACACCGGGCAATCCACCCGTAGATCAATTTTTTAATCTTTGGCGATCGACGGATGATACGGAATATCCATGGACCGGTATGTTGTTTGGCGCACCCATCTTGGGAGTTTGGTATTGGTGTACCGATCAGTTCATCGTACAACGTGCCCTATCCGCAAAGGATGTTAGCAATGCCCGAAAAGGAGCTTTGTTCGCGGGATATCTTAAATTACTACCTGTATTCCTCTTTTTTCTACCAGGAGTTATTGCCTATGCCCTTATGCAAAAAGGCATGATAAGCTTCTCTATGGAAAATGCTGATCAAGCCCTTCCCACACTGATTACCGAATTTTTACCGGCTGGCTTGAAGGGATTAGCTATTGCTGGCCTTTTGGCAGCCTTGATGAGTTCTCTGTCTTCTGCCTTTAATTCCAGTTCTACTTTGCTGACCATCGACTTTTACCAAAAGTTCAAACCCGATGCCTCCGAAAAAGACCTTGTTAGATTTGGTAGGATTGCCACAATATTACTGGTATTACTAAGTTTGGGCTGGATACCTTTTATGAACGCACTAATGGGCGGTGGCATATTTCACTATCTACAAAGTATTCAAGCCTATATTGCCCCTCCGATAGCCGCTGTTTTTCTACTAGGTCTTTTTTATAAATGGATAAATGCCCGTGCCGCAATTGTTACCCTATGGACCGGTTTTGTAATAGGCATGTTCCGTTTGGTGGCAGAATTTATGGCCAATGAGGGTTCATTAATACTGACCGATGATGGTACTTTGAGGTATTTCCTAGGGATTAATTTCTTGCACTTTGCATTGTTCCTTTTTCTTTTTTGTTCTGCCGTATTGATGATTGTCAGCAAGCTTGGGAGTCCGCAGTCCCTCGTATCCTTGGAGGCCGTAACTTTTCAAAAAAATAAAGAATCATCTTTCAAATGGACGACCGATGTAATCTTGTCCGTCGTTCTTGTTGTTTTGGTCTTGATCCTATGGTGGATTTTTAGCCCGATAGGAATTGGTTGATAACAAATGGGCTGTAAAGTATTATGGCTAAGGCAATCGACTAAAATCATAACACCCAGTACATAATTACAATTCTAATAGTATCGAGATATAAAAATGAACTAGTGCACTTAATAACTATAAATTGTAAAACTATAACTATGAATTTTATCCAAAAAGCGTTGATTCCAACCGTTCTAATATTTAGCATATTAGGCACGGCCTGTAAGCAGGCAGCAAAAGAAGAAAAAAATAAAAAAGAAGTAGCAATGAAACGAGATACTGCAAAACAAAATAAGCTTTTAAGGCATGTTGTCCTGTTTAAATTTAATGATGATGCCCCAGTTGAGGAAGTTGAGAAGATTAATCAATCTTTTAACGCATTGTCTGAGTCAATTCCCGAAATACAGGATTTTGAATGGGGCCTAAATGATAGTCCAGAAAATTTTCATCAAGACTTTACCCATTGTTATATGGTAACGTTTGAATCTGAAAGTGATAGGGATAGTATATATACCCCACATCCGAATCACCAAGCGTTTGTGGCTAGCCTACAACCCTATTTAGAAAAAGTCTTTGTGGTAGACTATTGGACTAATCCAAAATGACAACAGAAGTCAAATTTCTGATAAACATCCAAACTATTTTAAGATTAACGAACAAAAGGTTTGGATGGGTTCAGAATAGCATTAAAACGGGATGTAACCCGCAACAAGGAATACGTCTAAATAGTCAAACTTCAATAAATTAAAATCTGGTCTATCTCATGGGAAAAATTTTAAATGATGGTAACATCATTCCTATTGTTGGTTTTGGTACCTATAAGGCAACGGAACAAGAAGGAATCAAATCCATTCAGAGTGCTTTGGCCTTAGGATATCGGTTAATCGATACTGCTGCGGTGTATCAAAATGAAGAGGCTGTTGGCAAAGCAATCAAGGCTAGTGTAGTTTTAAGGGAGGAAATTTTTGTGACCACTAAACTTTGGCGTGAGAATTTAGGATATAAACAGACTAGAAGAGCCTTGGACGAATCTTTGAGAAAATTAGATTTGGATTATATAGACCTGTACCTCATACATTGGCCGGCTAATGCTATAAACTACAAGGATTGGCAAAAAACTAATGCTGATACATGGCGTGCCATGGAAGAATTACAAGCTGAAGGAAAAATCCAATCTCTAGGAGTAAGTAACTTTTGGCCAGAACATTTGGAAGCACTTTTTCAAACGGCAAAAGTAATTCCCTCAGTCAATCAGATTGAGTTCCACCCTGGTTATTGGCAACCTCAAGTAACTGAATTTTGTAAGAGTCACGGTATAGCGGTAGAATCATGGTCCCCTTTAGCTAGAGGAAAAGTCTTTGGTAATGAGTTGTTGAGGGGGCTTTCAAAAAAATACCGGAAATCCGTTTCGCAAGTTTGCTTGCGATGGATAATTCAACACGATGTAATCGCTATTCCGAAATCTTCATCGCCCGAAAGAATAAAGGAAAACATTGACTTATTTGATTTTGAACTATCTGAAGTCGATATGAAAAAAATCAATGAGCTTCCTCAAATAGGTTTCAGTGGCGAATTACCCAACATCTGGCCTGAGAGAATTTAGTATACTTTATAGTTAGCCTTTACTAAAAAGGACAAGGCAATAAATGCTATTAAGTGATACTGGAAAGAGGAGGAGCTTCAAAATCAATCTGTTACATTAAAATGTAGCTGCCTTTTTTATATAATGGCGTGCTTTTTTGAAATAGAAAATCAATTACTATCCTCTACATATAAATTTTTTTGTCCGAAAAAAGAGCTTAGAAACAGAATAGTAATTTATTCCCATTATTTAAGGGCAATTTTCATAAATTCGTCTTTATACGCTAGACAGATGGTGAGTGTCGTATGTTGATCCAAACGCACTTGGTTGTTTACAATCTTCTGAATTTTTGAAAAGTTCAGGATAAACCATTTGTGGATTCGAATTAACTTTTTTGAATCAAGATTTTCCTCATACCGGAACGGTTTTTTGGATCATGTATTATTTTTTGGACATGAAGATTTCGGTATAATCTTTATCGGATTGTATAAAATCGCTGTCAGTCTTATCGATTTTGATATGTTCATTGCCCGATTTGATTATAAGAACATCAGAGAGAAATGAATTTTCAATTTGATTTTCAAATTTTATTCCCTCAGATTTTGGCGGTGCTACTTTCAATACCGCTTTTACAAAACATTCAAATGAAAAAGATTTTAAATGATAATCTGCTATATTATAGTTATAGTCTGCCAAGACATAATCTAAAAAAGGCATTTGTCTAGATGATATTGGGCTTAGGATCTAGTACCGCAAGGTGTGAGAGTTCGAGTCTCTCCGTCTGTACAAAGGGAAAGCCGACTTTTAGGAGTCGGCTTTTTTAGTTCTGGGTAACATAATGGTCAAACAAATGATGCATATTTTTATTTGAGAAAGCAAACCATTTAATTTAACTTTTGAAAATCTAAACCTTGTAAGGTCATATTTGAGCTAACAGAAAAGTAATGGGTGACTTGTTCGAATCCAAAAGGAGCCATAAGTAAATTCAATGCTCCAAGCCATCTTCTTTCTTAATCCTTTTAATAGCACTTAGTTTGAACTCAAAAGTATAATTCATTCTTTACTTTGTGAAATAAGAAACCAGAATCGTAAAAAAATAGCCTCGCTTTGAATTAGAATAAAAAGTATACCTCATAGTGGCAGATACCGCGCAGCATTGGCGCTTAAATCCAAAAATTGCCGGGGGTGGCTATTTTTAGGATCTGTCACCGCACCAAATCGATACGATGCACCCTAATTTTAGACCTACAGAAAACACTTACGGATTTTCCCAT
>JBBSKR010000201.1:0-6032 GCA_038256135.1 Flavobacteriales bacterium
GATAGACAATACCAGAACTCCATTTACCGATATTGCTAAAAAACTTCTAATATCCGCCGGCACTGTTCACGTTCGGGTTAAGAAAATGGAAGAGGCAGGTATTATTAAAGGCTCCTCACTAACATTGGATTATATGAAACTAGGATATTCCTTTATCGCATATGTCGGTATTTTTTTGGAAAAAACGCACCAGACCAAGTTTGTTCTAGAGCGTTTGAATCAAATTCCCAATGTAACCATTGCCCATATCACAACCGGTAAATTCAATATTTTCTGCAAAATAAGGGCAAAGGATACGACCCATGCTAAAAATATTATTTTTAAAATTGACGATATAGATGGTATCAGCAGAACGGAAACAATGATTTCGTTGGAAGAAAGTTTTAATGATAAGAAACGGTTGATGCACACCATTTTCAACGAACTATAAATTAAAATACCTAAACTAGCTCATCAAAGCCCAGTTATAAAATATGATTGGGTTTTTTTATTACCAAAATTCAGTTATTTCAACTACTCAACTATGAAAATTACCGATTTAAAGGAAAACGAATTTAATTCTTTCTATGCCACCTATCTTAAGGCACTTGGAGATAGAGATGATGTAATGTCGGCTCTGATTAAGGGAAAAAGATGGTTTCAAGCATTTGTTGAGGATTTAAAGGATGATCAACTTACCTACAGTTATGGAGAAGGAAAATGGACTATAGCGGAGGTTTTAGTCCATCTAATAGATACGGAAAGAATATTTCAGTACCGGGCATTTAGAATTTCAAGGAATGACATGACCCCTTTACCAGGGTTTGATCAGGATGAGTATATAGCGGAATGTGAATGTAGCCAGCGTACAAAGGAAGATATATTGTATGAATACCTTACCGTAAGGGATGCGTCCATCAGCCTATTTAAAGGAATGTCTGTAGAAAAATTAAAGCGAGTAGGTACCGCTAGCGGAATGCCTTGGTCTGTTGCAGCTTTGGGATTGGTCATTAGCGGACACCAAAAACACCATGCAGCTATCTTAAAAGATCGCTATTTGAAGAATTAGTCCAAATCTAGATCTAGCTCTGATTCGGGCTCCCTTTCAAAATTTAAATGTAGTGCCAGGTTGATATCATCAGCATTCATCACCTCTTCCGCTGTTTTCGGTTCCAACTCCTTTTCCAAATTTTCTTCAAAATTTGCAATAAAATTGGAAAGGCTCTTGCTTATTTTAACCAAGTACAACGTGTCCTCCGTTTTTAATTGAACGGCCTCCACCATATCACCCTGTATATTTTTGTAAACAATAATATCTTCATCACCATATCCATATGGATAGGTGTCTATTAGAAGCGTGGCTAATTTGTGGTCTAATTTGCGGTAGTCAATAAGTCGTCTGGTCATAACTAATTTATTTTAAGGTGGTTACTTTATCGCTTTAAACTAAACTAGTAATAATCCCTACATTTAATCTGAAAGAGTTGTGAAAGTACCGATATTGATATATGAAGGTTTTAATCTTTGTAGTAAGCGAATGCCTCGGCAAACAATTCTACAGGAATTTCAACATCAACTTCGGGTTCACCAATGGATTTCAATAAGACAAAATTCACTTTCCCATGAGAATTTTTCTTGTCATATTTCATTAGTTTCAAAATAGCCGTGATATCCTCCGCTAAAAAAACAACTTTTTCATAGCGTTTTAGAAAGGTGCTTTTGATATCCTCCAAGCTACTTTTCTGAAGTCCTGTAACCTTGTTCGACAAATAACCTTCCAGAATCATTCCTATGGCAATGGCTTCTCCATGTAATAGCGCATCCTTAGATTCATTTTCCAAAAAATAGGATTCTATGGCATGCCCTAAGGTATGACCATAATTCAAAATTTTCCTGATGTCTTGCTCCGTAGGGTCTTGCAGCACCACCGCATTCTTAATCCGAATCGATGTTAGAATATGATCCTTCATATCGGCCAAGGTTTCGGTTTTTTTGAGCGATTCCCAATAAACCTGATTCTGGATAAGGCCATGCTTAAGCATTTCGGCAAAACCACTTCTCACCTGCCGATGATCCAGGGTATCGAGAAAATCGGGAATGACCAAAACCATAATCGGTTGGTTGATAACACCGATCTGATTTTTGAGGGAACCCAAATCTACCCCGGTTTTACCACCAATAGAAGCATCTACCATAGAAAGCAAGGTAGTGGGAACATTGATAAAATCGATTCCCCTTTTGAAAGTGGAAGCAACAAATCCGCCTAAATCGGTCAAAACTCCACCGCCTAAATTGATAAGTATACTTTTGCGATCTGCGCCTAATTCGGAAAGTGCTTCCCAAACCCCTACACAGGTTTCAATAGTTTTATGGACTTCCCCAGATGCTATTTCAATGATTTCAAATTGATAGTCTCCTTCAATTTCTGCCATAAACTGAGGTAAACAAAGTTCGTGGGTATTCTCATCGACTAAAATGAAAACTATGGAGTAGCGCTTTTTGGCTAAATGGGAATTAAGGGATCTAAGGGCCGTTTCATTGAAATGGACTGTGTAAGAATCTGAAACAATGGATTCCATAAAAGTTGGATTAGCTAACTGTTGAACTCTGGATGAAATACAAAATAAAGGTTAATTTTAATCCTAGGAATAAAAAATCTGTGTTTATATTTGAATGCTATTGAAAAACTACGAAATGGATCAAATTTTTGAAAATACAAAGACCGCTTTTTCCTTAAAATCGGATTCTGAACTGGAAAGGGCTTACTTTCTGTTTAAAATGATATCCAATGAGCCCTTGGTTAAAATGGGTTCGGCCATCACTAATTTTGCTTTAAAGGCACATTTACCGGTTGAAAGCTTAATCAAGGCTACGGTATTTGACCATTTTTGCGGAGGAGTTAACGAGGAAGATTGTCTTCCGGTAGTAGACCGCTTGTGGGAAAAGGGGTTAAGTTCCGTTTTGGATTTTTCAGTAGAGGGAAAGGATGAAGAACATCCCTTTGATACCGCAACTGAAATGACCCTGAAAATTTTGGATTTTGTAAAAGAAAAGGAAGCGATTCCTTTTGCGGTATTCAAGCCTACCGGGTTTGGACGTTTCGCATTGTATAAAAAAATAGGGGAGAAGAAGAAACTTACGAAAGAGGAAGATGCGGAATGGCAGCGCATAGTGAACAGATATGATAAAGTTTGTAAAAAGGCCCATGACCTTGAAGTATCCTTATTAATAGATGGGGAAGAAAGTTGGATGCAGGATGCTGCAGATGAACTTGCGGAAAAAATGATGCGGAAATACAATAAGAATAAAACGATTGTATTCAATACCTTACAGACGTATCGATGGGACCGGTTGCCCTACCTGAAATCATTACACGAACGGGCAAAAACGGACGGATTTAGGGTTGGTATGAAAGTGGTTAGGGGTGCTTATCTGGAAAAAGAAAATGAACGAGCTGAGGAAAAAGGCTATCCTTCTCCGATATGTAAAAGCAAGGAAGAGACCGATGAGAATTTTAATGCCACCATTGCCTATATGGTCGATCATCTGGATACGCTATCCATTTTTTCAGGTACCCATAACGAAGAAAGCTGTTATACCTTAATGGAGTTAATGGAAGAAAAAGGACTTCCAAAAAACCATGATTTCATTTGGTTTGGACAATTATATGGAATGAGCGACCATATCTCCTTTAACTTGGCCGCTCACGGCTATAATGTTGCCAAATACCTACCTTTCGGTCCGGTAAGGGACGTTATGCCCTATTTAATTCGAAGGGCGGACGAGAATACGTCTGTGGCGGGCCAGACCAGTAGAGAACTAGCCTTGATAAAAAAAGAGCGCAAGCGTAGAAAGATATAACCAGAGCGTTATTTTACTTCTATGTGTTGGAGTGTCACCTTATTGTTGCAATTTTTAACTGTAAATTTCCAGTTCTTTTCTTTTAATTCGGACTCAACGATATACGTTTTACAAGGAACCGACTTGGTGTCGCTGTTACCAAAATCTACATCGCCTTCAGTAAGTACGTAGGCAATATCAAGGGAATCCAATTGGTATTGTACGAATTTTTGCTTCACCCCATCACTATAGTACATGGGTTTGGAACGGATGTCCTTTAGCGTTCTGCAGTTGGGAAAGTAACAAAAATAGACCCCTGTTTCCTCGGATTTCTTTTTGAGGATCATGGTTAGAAAAACGATTCCGATGGACATGCCCACCAAATAAAAACCCAACCTTTTAAGAAAATCCATTTCCCTGTTTTAGATATGAAATTAAGGATTGCAAAATTATGCCTTTATTGGGGATGGAAAAAGGAAACGGACCGGTATTCTAAAAAATCAAAAAATTTATATCGCTGAATTGAAGATCGAACCATTCCCCCACAGATTTATTAGTAAGTATTCCGTGGTACATGTAGAGTCCGTTACGCAGCCCCTTATCAAAGCGAAGGGAATTTTCCAATCCACCGTCTTCCCCGATTTTTAATAAATAAGGAGTAAATATGTTGCTGATGGAGACCGATGCGGTTTTAGGATATCTTGAAGGAATATTGGGTACCCCATAATGAATGACCCCGAATTTTTCTTTCGTGGGCTTGTTATGGCTGGTGATCTCACTGGTTTCAAAACAACCCCCGGTGTCAATACTTACGTCAATGATCACGGCACCTTTTTTCATGTGTTCCACCATGGTACTTGACACCACAACTGGCGATCTATCTTTACCTCTAGTGGCACCTATGGCGACGTCACATCGCTTTAAAGCTTTGAGTAAATTTTTAGGCTGTATGGTAGAGGTATACACCGTTTGTTTAAGATTGGTCTGTATATTCCTGAGTTTGGTGATCGAATTATCAAAGATTTTTATATTGGCCCCAATCCCTATTGCCGATCGTGCAGCAAATTCGCCAACCGTTCCTGCTCCAATAATGACTACTTCTACAGGTGGTACGCCGCTAATGTTACCGAACATGAGTCCATTCCCCTTATTATTGGCGGCCATCAACTCTGCCGCAATCAATACCGAGGATATTCCTGCAATTTCACTTAGCGAACGTACGGCCGGAAATTTACCCTCCGCGTCCCTTATGTATTCAAAGGCGATGGCGGTAATTCGTTTTCTGGCCAACTCCTCAAAATACTCCTTGTATTGTGTTTTGATCTGCAAGGCAGAAATAATGACCGTCTGCGGATTAATCAATGCTATTTCCGATAAAGTAGGAGGCTCCACTTTTAATACAAGGGGACAGGCAAAAACCTTTTTTGTATCCCTAGTAATTTCCCCACCGGCTTTGGTGTAGTCCATATCAGAATAATGGGCGCCCTCGCCGGCACCGGATTCTATTAAAACCCTATGCCCGTTCGATGTTATGGCATTCACGGCATCGGGCGTAAGGCAGATTCTTTTTTCCTGATATTGATTTTCTTTTGGAATACCAATATGTAGCTCTCCTTTTTGTCTTAAAAGCTCTAATGTTTCTTCTTGTGGAAGCAATTGTTGTTTTGTGAATGGGGAAGTGGGTTGGTTCATAGGTAGCACGTACTTGTATCAAGTCTATGACTTGAACATCAAATGTACAATTTTTGAGGAAATCAAAAGGTTTGAAAAGAAAAGCCGTGCTTTGGCGGTTTAGAATTTAAAATGCAACCACCCTTGAATTCGATCTTGAAGTCCTTTTAAAGTATTTTCAATATTACCAGTAGATAATTTGGTGTTCAATTCGTCAGAAAAGGTTTTTATTTCTAATTCCTCTTCAGCACCGGAATCTTCATAATTAGCTGTTTCATCTACATAGAGGTCCTTTTTCTTGAGTTCTTCAAGTTCAGCATCCATAGCTTCCAGATCAATGCCATGCACGTGTTTATCGTACAATTTAATACGTATGAAATAGACGAAGGGGATGGTAATCATACAGATAGGGATAATCCACCATATGTTCTCGGTATCTATATTGTCATCAGTATCAAATATCACTTCAAACAATTGGAAAGCATACATGGCGATTGGAATAATAATAATATGATACCACCAATCCCTTGCGGTTAAAAACC
>JBBSKR010000202.1:0-5832 GCA_038256135.1 Flavobacteriales bacterium
GGGAGCCAAAAGTAACCAGGTCGGAAGGCATGAAAAAAACCTATGCGTATTTTAAATCCTTACCTTCTGAAGAATTATATAAAAGAGACCATAAAGATTTTAGTACCTATAATAAGGTATAAACTAGTTCGCTCCTGTAGGGTAAAAAAGGATTATTTTCATTTGAGCGAAAAATGTTTTTTATGGCAGTAAGTTTATTGTTTGCGTGTTAATATTTTTGTTAAATTATGATTATTCATAAACCAGCTAAATTTGATAAATAGTATTTGAACGATCTATTTTTGGGCTTGAACGAAATATGCCAGTGCAATTTAATTTAGGACGAAACTAGACGTACATTTACATGAATTTTAAAAGTAGATTTTGATAGACACCAAGGAAAAAATATGGCTTTCATCCCCGCACATGGGGGGTACAGAGCAGAATTATGTCAACGAAGCCTTTGAAACCAATTGGATAGCGCCACTGGGACCCAATGTCAATTCCTTTGAAAATGCCATAACGGAAAACCTTGGAAATGACGTTCATGTGGCTGCATTAAGTTCTGGAACCGCTGCCATTCATTTAGGCCTGCAACTTTTAGGGGTTCAACAAGGGGATGAGGTGCTCTGCCAAAGTTTTACGTTTTCAGCTTCTGCAAACCCAATTCTTTATTTAGGTGCCACACCGGTGTTTGTAGATAGTGAAAAAGATACTTGGAATATGTCGCCCGTACTTTTAAGGGAAGCCATAGAAGATAGAATAAAAGTAAATAAAGTTCCAAAGGCCATTATTGCCGTACATCTGTATGGAATGCCCTATAAGGTAGAAGCAATACAGAAGATAGCCAAAGAATACAACATTCCAATATTGGAAGATAGTGCGGAAGCATTAGGGAGTACCTATATGAACAAACCTTGTGGCTCTTTTGGTAATATTGGGGTGTTATCCTTTAACGGAAATAAAATTATCACCACGTCTGGAGGTGGTGCTTTAGTGTCCAAAAACAAGGCGTATACCGATACCGCCATATTCTTGGCAACCCAAGCTCGGGATGATGCGCCCCACTACCAACATTCGCACGTAGGCTATAATTATCGAATGAGCAACGTTTTGGCGGGCATTGGTCGCGGACAAATGGAAGTATTACAAGACCGGGTAGATTCCCGTAGGGCCAATTTTGCGTATTATGAACGCACCTTAGGCGCATTGGAGGAAATCGAATTTTTAAGCGAGCCCAAGGGTTATTATTCCAACCGATGGTTGAGCTGTATGCTAACACCTTCGTTTGAAATGCGCGAACAAATCCGCTTGGCCCTTTTAGATGAAAATATCGAATCGAGGCCCTTATGGAAACCCTTACATTTACAACCTATATTTAACAAGTACAAACAATTTACGGATGGCACTTCTGAGTCCTTATTTGAACGCGGACTATGTCTGCCCAGTGGGAGCAACCTTGGCCGTGCCGATTTAGAACGCGTTACCGATTGCATAAAAAAAATACTATTATGATACCAAAATATTTAACCTATAATTCGCAACGCTATGCCTCAAAGTGGTTGGTGCTGTGTATTGACCTCTTTACCATTGGTTTTTCCTTTATATTATCTTACCTCATTCGGTTCAACCTGACCCTTAATTTTCAAGTGGAGAATTTATTGGTTCAGTTGCCTTTGGTAGTGATCACTGCCCTGATTTCCTTTTTGATCGTTGGATCATACAAAGGGGTTGTTCGCCATACCGGGGTTAGGGATGTATACAATATTTTTAATGCGGTATGTTTGTCGAGTATTCTTTTGATTTTCTTTGTTATTACAAATAGACAAGTTGGATTTATCGATAGTTTTACCATACCATTATCTATTATCATCATCAATAGTTTAATAACGTTTATTGGTCTTACTGCCTCACGGTTTGTTTTTAAATCGTTGTATAATCGAATGAATGGTAGCATCATGGCAACTAAAAATGTATTGATCTATGGTGCCGGGGAGTCTGGTGTATTGACCCATGGTGCAATTACCACGCATACCAAAAGCAGGTATAAAGTGGTCGGTTATATTGATAGGGATGTTAAAAAAATAGGTAAAAAAATCAATGGTGTACCTGTTTTTAGTCGGAGGGATTTGACGGAAAAATTCATTCTTAAAAATAATATTTGCGAGATTATTTTTTCGATTCAAAATATCGATTCCAGAAAATTACGCAAAACGGTAGAAGGTTTGGTGGATTATCCTCTCGTGGTTAAAATTGTACCACCCATTGAAGATTGGATCAACGGGGAGCTCAAAGTATCCCAAATTAAGCAAGTTCAAATAGAGGATTTATTGGATAGGGCAACCATTAAAATTAATAATAGTAAGATTGCGCTTGAATTGATGAACAAAAACATCATGGTAACGGGTGGAGCGGGTTCTATTGGCAGTGAAATTGTCCGTCAAATCTGCACCTATTCGTACAAGTCCTTGGTCATTATTGATTCGGCTGAATCTGCCCTCTATGATCTGCAACAGGAATTAAAACAAAATGGATGTCATAATTTTATACCCATTGTAGGTGATGTACGTGATAAAAATAGAATGAATGCCCTTTTTACCGAACATCAACCCGATGTTGTTTTTCATGCCGCGGCTTACAAACATGTTCCCTTGATGGAGTATAATTCGTATGAAGCGATTAAGATTAATATTGGGGGTACTAAAACGATTGCAGATTTATCTTTGCTCCATGGGGTTCAAAAGTTCGTTTTTGTCTCTACCGATAAGGCGGTGAACCCTACCAATGTTATGGGAGCGACCAAACGAATTGCTGAGATGTACATCAGCTGTATGCAAAATGAAAACAAGACCAAATTTATAACCACACGATTCGGCAATGTATTGGGTTCCAACGGTTCCGTTATCCCACTTTTCCGAAAACAAATAGAAAAAGGTGGTCCGCTTACCTTGACCCATAAGGATATTACGCGTTACTTTATGACCATACCCGAAGCTTCGCAACTAGTTTTGGAAGCGGGGGCTATGGGAGAAGGGGGAGAGATTTTCATTTTCGATATGGGCGAATCAGTTAAGATATTTGACCTTGCCAAGAACATGATCAAATTATCAGGTTTGCGTTATCCACAGGATATCGATATTAAGATTACCGGCCTGCGACCTGGAGAAAAGTTGTATGAAGAACTGTTGGCAAATGGGGAAAATACGATGCCTACCTACCATAAAAAAATAAAGATCAGTAAGGTGCGCGATGTGGATTTCGCTAAAGTAAGATCAAAAATTGATGAGCTGTGTATCACCAATATGTTCTTTAATGGAAATACGGTAAAATTGATGAAAGAAATAGTTCCGGAATATGTCTCAAAAAATTCCGACTTTTGCGACTTGGATACCCCGACCACTGAAAGTGTGTCGCAAACCAAAGCAAACTTAAAAATAGTTCAGCCCTAAATTCATTAAATTTTCTCTTCCCAAAACACTTAAAAAATGAGGTTAAAAAAAATTAATTTTAGTAGCTTATTAGTGGTAATTACTATACCGTTATTTTTTTCATGTGCGACAAGAAAGGATGTGGTCTATTTTCAGGATGCAAGTGCTTTTGAAACGATTGTTAGTGACAATTCCCAAGCCAATAAATTTAAAGTAGATGACGTAGTAGGGATTCACGTATCTACTTTGGATCCGCAGGCCAGCTTACCGTTTAATTTGTTCAGGGGATCTTCGGAATCAGGTATACGTCCTGAACAAGTGGATTATATTATTGATAAGAATGGAGAAATTGATTTTCCCGTAATTGGTAAAATCAGATTGGTAGGCTTATCTCCAGAGGAAACCAAAATTTTGTTAGCCGATAAGCTGGGTAGTTATTTAAAAGATCCTATCATCAATATCAGGCTTCGAAATTTTACGTTCACCGTTCTAGGGGAAGTGAATAGACCGGGCACTTACCCGGTGAATGGAGAACAGATTACGGTATTGGAAGCCCTGGGATTTGCAAATGATCTAACAATTAAAGGAAGAAGGGATAATGTGATGGTCATACGTGATTTTAATGGCACCAAAGTTTATACCCGGTTGGATTTGACCAAGAAGGAAGCATTGAACTCGCCCGTGTATTATTTGACCCAAAATGATGTAGTTTACGTAGAACCAAACAATTCGGCAATTAAGACATCTACCTTGGACAATAGGGCGTCAATATATCTTTCGGTATTTTCCTTGTTGGCTACCTCAACGATTTTAATTCTTAGAACCAGATAAAATTAGTAATACCTTATTTTCTATTAACAATTCAATCAACTTTTAATGAATTCAAGATCCAGTGCTATTTTTAACGATGATACCTCTTTAAAGGATGCTATTTCTACCTATACCAAGCATTGGAAGTGGTTCGTGCTGTCAGTAGTGGTTATGATATGTCTTGCTTTGTTGTATTTGAGATACGCAACGCCAGAATATGCTTCTGGCGCAAAACTAGAAATAATTAAGGACAAAAATTCAAATTCCGAACTTTCGGCTTTTTCCGATATGCAATTGTTAATGGGGGGTACGAACACGGTGGAGGATGAGATTCAAATATTGAATTCCAGGTCCAATTTTATTGAGGTTGTAAAACAATTAGATCTAAACGTAAAACTAATAGCACTCGGAAATATTAAGAATTCTGAAGTATATTCTCAAAAACCGATTAAAATAAATTTTATAGCCAATGATTCTATAATAAATAAAGCTTCTTTTTCATTTTTTATTGAATTGACTTCGGATAATACCTTTGGGTACAGTCTTGATTTGGACAATCCTAATAAAATAGTTGGATATGGGGACAAGGTTTCAACAGAGATCGGAGATATCGTCATCACACCTAATTTGCCCTATTTTGAGAAGTATCAAGGGAAAACGCTAAAGGTTGCTATTAATCCTATATATACTGTTGCTGAAGCCTATCAAGCTAAGGTTTTAATATCTCCTGCAAGTGAAACCTCAACCATTTTATCCCTGAGTATTAATGATCCCATTCAACAAAAGGCAACGGATATTATCAATTGGTTGATTTTAACCTATAATGCCAACGAAATTGAAGATAAAAAAATGATAGCGGATAAAACCGCTGACTTTATTAATGCAAGAATTAGGGAAATATCGACCGATCTGACTTCTACCGATCAAACAGCCGAAGATTTCAAATCCTCAAGGGGAATAACGGATATTGCCAGTGAGGCCAATTTGGCGATGAATGTAGGCGCATCCAGTAGACAAGAACTGGAAAATGCCAAAATGCAATTGAATATTGCCTCTGGGGTAAAGGAATATGTTTCCGGAGAAGACGGGTTTGAGGTTTTACCCACCAATATAGGGCTATCTGACCCTACCATTGCCAATACCACTGCAAAGTATAATGAACTGGTTTCCGAACGGAACAGACTTTTGCAAAGTGCAGATGAAAAAAACCCGATTGTTGTCAATCTTGATCAACAATTAAATTCATTAAAACAGACCATGACCTCGAGTTTAGAAGGTATGGAACGTAACTTGGGCATGCAGGTGAACAATTTGTCCGGTCAGCTTGCGCGTATGAATTCCATTAAATATTCAGCACCAAGGAATCAACGGGAACTTACGGAAATTACGAGGCAACAGCAAACCACAGAATCCCTATACCTTTATTTGTTACAGAAACGGGAAGAATCCCAGATATCGGCCGCATCGAGTCCTGCACAATCAAAAATTATTGATGCCGCTCATGCCATGGGTGATAAACCGGTTTCCCCGAAAAGATCCATTACTCTTTTAGCAGCCATAATGCTCGGGCTGATGATTCCATTTGTAATCATATACGCCAATGATTTATTGGACA
>JBBSKR010000203.1:0-5810 GCA_038256135.1 Flavobacteriales bacterium
TAGCACCCGATTATTCTGGTGTGGATGCGGAAACTGATTCGCTTGGAATGAATGATATCGCAAAAGTAAGTTTCCGATTGAACAAACCTATTTTTTATGATGCTTTCAAGAACCATAGGACCAACGGCTCGTTTATCCTAATTGATACCCAATCCAATAGTACCGTAGGGGCAGGTTTTATAAGTTAAAATCCCCCTTGCCCCCAAAGGGGGATTAGATAATGATTTTAGTGTGTGATATTAAAATGCTGTCAATAAGAAAAGATATAATTAAGAATTAATAAAAAATAACCGTAAAAAGCTCCTCCCCTTTGGGGAGGTCGGGTGAGGCTTATGCAAAGTTTTAGAACAGAAATAGAGAATCCAGTTGTTGAAAAGGATATTTTAGAATTGGAACGCAAAATTCATGAGTTTCATGGAGGTACCTTGGATGAGGAGAAATTTAGAAGTCTTCGTTTGGCCCGTGGTGTTTACGGTCAGCGTCAGGAAGGTGTTCAAATGATCCGTATAAAACTGCCCTATGGGAAGGTAACGTCCAAACAATTGCTGCGTATCTGTGATGTGTCCGATGAATATTCTACCGGTAGATTGCATATTACGACACGACAGGATATTCAGATTCACTATGTGGATTTGGATAGGACGCCTGAACTTTGGGCGGAATTGGAAAAGGATGACGTTACGTTACGGGAAGCTTGTGGTAATACCGTACGTAATGTAACCGCGAGCGAGACCGCTGGTATTGATGTGGACGAACCTTTTGATGTTTCCCCGTATGCCCAAGCGTTATTCCAATATTTTCTCAGAAATCCGGTGAGTCAAGAAATGGGCCGTAAGTTCAAGGTTTCCTTTTCTGCAAGTGATGCTGATACCGGATTATCCTATATGCATGATCTTGGTTTTATTGCCAAAGTACAACACGGGGAACGTGGCTTTAAGGTGATGCTAGGGGGCGGATTAGGCTCACAACCTAGACATGCAGATGAATTATATCGTTTTTTGCCAACGGACCAAATCATTCCATTAATGGAAACCGTAGTACGGGTATTTGATCGTTATGGGGAACGCAAGAGCAGGGCGAAGGCCAGATTGAAATTTTTATTGAAGGATTTAGGGTTGGATGGTTTTAAGGAATTATTGGCCTCTGAAAAAATAGCAGTGCCATTTGATTCGTTTCCAATTGATGCGGAAGCATATCCAGCAGTTAAAGTTTCGAACCAAGAGACTCCAAAAGTTGAAATAAACGATGACATCGAGTTTGATCAATGGAAATCCACCAATGTCGTCCAACAAAAACAACCAGGATTTGTAGCTATCGGAATCAAGGTTTTGTTGGGGGATTTTTATACGGATAAAGCCCGTCTACTTGCAGGCTTGGTGCAGAAATATGCGGCCGGGGAATTGCGGTTATCCCTACGTCAAAATATATTGATTCCTTACGTAAAAAAGGATTCCATTCCCTTTTTCTATTCAGAATTAAAAAAATTAGGACTCGCCGAACCAGGCTATAATAAGGCATTGGATATCACGGCTTGCCCGGGGACGGACACCTGTAATCTTGGTATTGCCAGTAGTACAGGTATTGCGGAGGAGTTGGAACGGGTCATTAAGGCAGAATATTCGCACTACATCAACAATGCGGATGTGGTCATTAAAATTAGTGGTTGTATGAACGCCTGTGGGCAACACAATATGGCCAATATCGGTTTTCAAGGGATGTCCGTTCGTACGAAGGATAAATTAGTGGCACCTGCGCTTCAAGTGTTACTGGGAGGTAGTAATGATGGAAACGGACAAGGACGGTTTGCAGATAAAGTAGTGAAAGTACCCAGTAAAAGAGGTCCGCAAGCATTACGCTTGATTTTGGATGATTTTGATGCTCATGGAAATGGACGCGCTTTTCCAGAATATTATGCAGAAAAAGGACAAATGTATTTCTATGATTTTCTTACGCCGTTATCATCGGTAGACGATTTAACCGCAGAAGATTTTATCGACTGGGGAAATACGGAACGTTATGAGAAGGCAATAGGGGTTGGTGAATGTGCCGGTGTTGTCATTGATTTGATTGCAACGCTACTTTTTGAGAGTGAGGAAAAAATTCAGAATGCCCAAGATATGTTGGACGCAGAAAAATGGTCGGCCAGTATTTATCATGCTTATTCATCCATGGTGAATTCAGCGAAGGCCATGTTGACATCAGAAAATACCAAGGTGAATACACACTTAAGTATCATAAAGGACTTTGATGAGAAGTTTGTAACTGATGGTAGAATTTCTGTAGCTGGGGGGTTTGAGAAAATGGTACTTCAATTGAACCAAAATGAACCATCAAAAGCTTTTGCAGAATCCTATATAAAGGACGCAAGGTTATTTTTGGAAACGGTCGAGAAATTTAGACAACAGGAATTGGCAGAAGCATAGGCAATGGTAGAAATAAATCCAAATTATATCAAACAGCCAAGGTTGACCGTAGTAGGTGCAGGACCTGGTGATGTAGAACTCATTACCTTAAAAGCTATCAGGGCTTTAGCGAACGCAGATGTGGTGTTGTACGATGCTCTGGTGAATGAAGAACTTTTAGGCTATGCCAAAAATGCGGAGCATATTTTTGTAGGGAAGCTAAAGGGCTGTTATTCTTATCAGCAGGAGCAAATCAATGAACTGATTGTAAGCAGGGCAAAATCTAAAGGGCATGTAGTACGATTAAAGGGTGGTGACCCATTTGTTTTTGGTCGTGGTTCCGAAGAAATGGAATATGCAGCAACCTATGGATTGGAAGTAGCTATGGTGCCAGGTATTTCATCAAGTCTTAGCGTTCCTGCTTATCAAAATATACCGGTGACCAAAAGAGGGGCCTCGGAAAGTTTTTGGGTAATTACCGGTACCACAAAAGACCATAAACTATCTACGGATGTAGCATTGGCTGCGAAAAGTAGTGCTACAGTGGTGATTTTAATGGGGATGTCCAAATTATCACAAATAATTGCCTTGTTTAAAAAGGAAGGAAAATCCGAAACACCCATAGCAGTAATACAAAATGGGACTAGGGAAGATGAAAAAGTGGGAATCGGAACTATAGAAACGATTGTTGACATAGTTTCAGAACAACAACTTGCCAATCCTGCCATAATTATCATTGGGGAAGTGGTTAGACATAGGGAATCATTGATTGAAGCCAAAAATTTATATGCTGAGAAGCTAACTGTTCGGTCGAGCATGCCTTGCCGACTGGCAGGCGGAGTCGAGACCTATGTTGATCAGTAAGTAGTACAGCGTAATGAGTACAAAGTTGTAATTAATAAATAGTACGAACTACTGAGTAGTAAGTAGAGAGTATAAAGAAGAATAAAAATAGCAGTTGAGTGGTTGATGATATAAAGGACTTTGTACTTAATGCCAACTACTCAATATTTAAAAAAGAAGTATGATAAAAACAGATATGCTCATTATAGGAGCGGGACCAACCGGATTGTTTACGGTGTTTGAAGCGGGATTATTAAAATTGAAAACCCATATTATTGATGCATTGGCGCAACCTGGCGGACAATGTTCGGAGATTTATCCTAAAAAACCAATTTATGATATTCCAGCGTTCACAGAAATTTTGGCAGGGGATTTAGTGAAAAACCTCATGGATCAGATCAAGCCTTTTGAGCCTGGTTTCACCTTGGGAGAACGTGCGGAAACTTTAGATAAATTAGAAGATGGTTCCTTCGTCGTGACGACGAATAAGGGAACCCAACACAATGCTCCGGTAGTAGTTATTGCTGGGGGATTAGGTTCTTTTGAACCCAGAAAACCACCCATTTCCAATATTGTAAATTTTGAGGATATAGGGGTTTCCTATATGATCAAAGACCCGGAAGTATATCGGGATAAAAAAGTGGTCATTGCCGGGGGTGGTGATTCTGCCTTGGATTGGTCTATTTTTTTATCGGATGTAGCTTCTGAAGTAACCTTGGTCCACAGAAGGGAGGAGTTTAGAGGAGCCTTGGATTCCGTAGAAAAGGCATCGGAGCTTGCCAAAATGGGTAAGATCAAACTGATTGCAAAAGCCGAAGTAAAGGAGTTATATGGTACCGAGCATTTGGAAGCTGTTGTCATAAAACACACTAATGCTGAAAAAGACGATACCTATTTGGAAGTGGACCATTTTATACCACTATTCGGGCTGTCGCCTAAATTGGGTCCCATTGGAAATTGGGGATTGGAAATAGAGAAAAATGCCATTAAGGTGAACAATGCCAAGGACTATCAGACCAATATTCCCGGGGTTTATGCCATTGGCGACGTAAATACCTATGAAGGCAAGCTAAAATTGATTTTATCCGGCTTCCATGAAGCTGCCGTCATGTGTCAGTTTGCCTACCAACAAATCAATCCGGGGAAACGATATGTCATGAAATATACCACGGTAGGTGGTGTAGAAGGATTTGATGGATCAAAGAAAGAGGCAAAAAAGGAAGTGGTACAAAGTATTTCCTAACGAAGCACTATAAAAAGTTAAAGCCTCTAGATTCTATTCGGTTCTAGAGGCTTTTTTTATTGAAATTGGCGAAGTTTGTACAGCTAAAAAAGCCCCGGATCGTTTGGATTACAACGGGCTGTGCCGTTACTTTGCAAACCGTTCCTAATTAGATTGAAACGTTATCAAGAAAGGTGGAGGGATTAGACCCAATGAGACCTTGGCAACCCTTTCCCTAACGGATAAGAAGGTGCTACATTCTATCCCGATTTTTTTGGGAAAGATAACCCAAGAAAGAACACTTTCCCATCCTTTCCTTACTTGATATTGTATTGTAAAACCCAATTGAACGACAAACCTTTTATAGGGCAAATGAAGAACATAAAGGATATTTTGAACGAACGAATTTTAGTATTGGATGGTGCGATGGGCACGATGCTGCAACGCTATAAATTCAAGGAAGACGATTTTAGGGGAGAGCGCTTTAAGGATTGGGAGCACCCGTTACAGGGTAACAACGATTTATTGTCCCTAACCCAGCCAGAAGCCATTGCAGCCGTGCACCGGAAGTATTTTGCTGCTGGTGCGGATATTGTGGAAACCAATACTTTTTCTGGCACCACCATCGCTATGGCAGACTATCATATGGAGGAATTGGTTTATGAATTGAACTATGAGTCGGCACGTATCGCAAAAAAAGTCGCTGACGACTTCACTAAAAAAGAACCTAATAAACCTCGGTTTGTAGCAGGTAGTATTGGTCCCACCAATAAAACGGCGAGTATGTCCCCAGACGTAAACGACCCAGGGTATCGAGCAATTTCTTTTGAGGAATTGCGAGTAGCCTACAAGCAACAAGTGGAAGCTTTGTTGGATGGAGGAGCGGATTTACTATTGGTAGAAACTATTTTCGACACCCTAAATGCCAAGGCGGCCTTGTTTGCTATTGAGGAGGTAAAGGAAGAGCGAAAAATCGATGTTCCTATAATGGTCAGTGGAACGATTACCGATGCATCTGGTAGAACCTTATCGGGACAAACAGCCGAAGCATTTTTAATATCCATTTCCCATATCCCTTTACTTTCCGTTGGCTTTAATTGTGCTTTGGGAGCGAGCCAATTGGTGCCTCATTTAGAAGTATTAGCGACTAAAAGCGAACACGCGGTTTCTGCGCATCCTAATGCAGGTCTGCCCAATGCCTTTGGGGAATATGATGAAACCCCGGAGCAGATGGCGGAACAAATCAAGGAATATGTAGAAAAAGGTTTGGTAAATATTGTAGGTGGTTGTTGTGGAACTACTCCGGAACATATTACGGCGATTGCGGAACTAGTGGCAAGATA
>JBBSKR010000204.1:0-5792 GCA_038256135.1 Flavobacteriales bacterium
CAGCGCTTCAAAAAACTTCCCGTTAATAGCATCAATATACTCCAACAGTTCCTCTCGGCCATCGCGGTTACTGGAACTGGTGATGAAATGGGGCGGGGCTTCTTCCCACAAATCGTTAGTGAGGGTGTCTAAATAATGTTGCACTTTACGCTCCACGGCCTTGGGTTTTAATTTATCGGCCTTTGTAAAAATGATGACGAAAGGGATGGCATTTTCACCTAACCATTGCATAAATTCCAGGTCTATGGGCTGGGGATCGTGGCGTATATCTACCAATACAAAGGAACATACCAGTTGCTCGCGTTGCAGAAAATAATTGGTAATGTATTTTTGAAAAGTGTTTTTGTCCTTTTTGGAGACCCTTGCATAGCCATACCCTGGTAAATCTACCAAAAACCAATTTTCATTGATCTTAAAGTGGTTGATCAGTTGGGTCTTTCCGGGCCTGCCAGAGGTTTTGGCTAAACTTTTGCGCTCCGTCAGCATATTGATCAAGGAGGACTTTCCCACATTGGAACGTCCGATAAAGGCATATTCAGGAATAGGCTCATTGGGACATTTGGCAACATCAGAGTTGCTTATTACAAAGTCGGCCGACTTTATTTTCATCCGCAGGTATATTTAGAATTTGTTTTTCTCCAGCCAGGCATCCAAAATAGTATTGAATTCCTGTGGGTGTTCCATCATGGGCGCATGTCCACATTTATCTATCCAAAATAAATCGGAATTGGGGAGCAGTTCATCAAACAGTTCCGCAACATCGGGCGGGGTTACGCTATCATTTTTTCCCCAGATGATACAAGTTGGGGTTTTCATTTTAGGTAGGTCCAGCGCCATATTATGACGTATGGCACTTTTGGCAATGGCCAGGGTCTTTACCAATTTTATACGATTATTTACCGTGGCAAAAACTTCATCTACAATTTCTTTGGTAGCAACTTCTGGATCATAAAAAACATCTTGTGCCTTTTTCTTGATAAACTCATAGTCGCCACGCTTGGGATAGCCATCACCCATGGCACTTTCGTATAGGCCTGAACTGCCGGTAATGACCAAGGCCTTGACCTTGCCAGGATACATTTTGGTATGCAAAAGGCCAATATGGCCACCCAATGAATTACCTAAAAGAACAACATCATCCAGCCCTTTGTGGTCAATGAATTTCTTGAGGTACTTGGCAAAGTTTTTAACAGTGGTCCTGAGCATGGGCATAGCATAAAGGGGCAATTCCGGTATCAACACCTTATAGCCCTTTTCGGGAAAATGGTTGGTTACGCCTTCAAAATTACTAAGCCCGCCCATAAGCCCATGGAGGATAATAATTGGCTTGCCTTCACCTTTTTCAATATAGCTGAACTTACCGTCGTTGATTAAATCTTTTTCCATGCACGCTACTCATCATATTTGCCCAAATATAGGTAATTACGGAGAATAGCAAACTACTCTTTGGATTAGGCAGGCAACTGTTATGGAAGGTTTATCCCTAATGACTCCCATCTATGAAGTGGGTTTTTTGTCCCATAATGCGGGATCAGGGGTAAAAAGTGGGTCAAAATATTGGTAATTTATTAACAAAGTGGATTTTAGTGGTAAAATGTGGTAATAATATTTATATATTTGAGTTATATAATTAAAACCTGTCATTTTGGATATTTATTTCTTTGGGACATTTAACTGTAAGGCAGATGCCAAAGGGCGTATTATGCTGCCTGTGGCCTTACGGAACCAAGTGGCCCCAATTCTAAAAGATGGTTTCTTTATTAAAAAAGCCTATTACAGTGAGTGTTTAGAGTTGTACCCTGCTTATGAATGGCATAGGGTGATGGCAGAATTGAACGAAAAGAGCAGGTTCGATGAAGAGAACCTTCAATTTATAAGAATGTATACGGCAGGGCTACGGCAAGTCGAGGTTGATGCTACCGGAAGATTGTTGATTCCCAAGGATATTATATCCATGGCCGGTATTACTAAGGACGTAGTGATTGCACCTATTGGAAAGCGGTTAGAAGTTTGGGACAAAAAGGCCTATGATAAATCCATTAGCGCAACCAAAGAGGAGAAAGTGAAGTTGGCCAAGCGGGTGATGTTGGGTGAAAAACCTACAGGGGATGTATCATAATCCGGTATTGCTGAAAGAATCGGTAGATGGTCTTGACATTAAGGAGAACGGAGTTTATGTGGATGTGACATTTGGTGGTGGTGGTCACTCCAAGGAAATATTGAAACGATTGGGTGCGGGGGGCAAATTGTACGCCTTTGATCAAGATGAGGATGCACTGGTGAATAGTCTAGGGGATGAACGTTTTGTACTGATCGGGGAGAATTTTAGGTACATCGCCCAGTTTTTAAAGTTCTATGGCATTCGGAAAGTAGATGGGATCTTGGCAGATTTCGGAGTTTCATCGCATCAGTTCGATCAAGCGGAACGGGGATTTTCTACCCGGTTCGATGCGGATCTCGACATGCGGATGAGTAAACGTAATACGCTATCCGCTTTTGAGGTGGTCAATAAATACAGCTATGATGAATTGCGAAAAGTGTTGTTTGACTATGGTGATATACGCAACGCCAATGCGATGGCCAAAGTAATCGTAGCCAGCAGGGAAGAAGAGGAAATACGAACTACGGATAGCCTAAAGCAGGCGTTGAAGCAGTTTTTACCAGAGCACAAGAAGCATAAGATCTTGGCCCAGATTTATCAGGCCGTGCGTATAGAGGTGAACCAGGAAATCGAGGTCATCAAGGAGTTTTTGGAGCAAGTTCCAGACCTGTTGAAGCCAAAGGGAAGATTGAGTGTCATTAGTTACCACTCGTTAGAGGATCGCTTGGTAAAACGGTTTATACGGGCCGGACAGTTTGAAGGGGAGCCGGAAAAAGACTTTTATGGCAACATTGAGGTCCCGTTAAAAAAAGTTGGGGGATTGATTGTTCCATCTAACGAAGAAATAAAACAAAATAACAGGGCACGTAGCGCAAAATTGCGAATAGCAGCGAAATCATGACAAACGGTAAAATGAAAACAGGCGTCTTAGACCTATTAAAAGGAAAATTTTTGGTGAGCGGCGACGCACCCAAAAATTGGCTTTTCATCATTTTCATCTCCTTTTTGGCTACGGTAATGATTAGCAGTTCGCATAGTGCGGACCAAAAAGTACACCGCATTGCCTCCTTGAACGAAGGAGTGAAAGAGTTGCGAAACGAATTTGTGGATATGCGATCGGACGTACAGCAGTTAAAACTTGAGTCCAGTATCACCGGTAAGATTTCTGAAAAGGGATTGTATCCTTCGGAAACACCGCCACAGAAAATTAGGGTCAAATCTTTAAAAGCAGACGACTAAATGGCCACAACGGATAAAAGCATACTCACACGACTTTATATTGTAGCAGGGTTTCTTGTGCTCTTTTCGGGTGCCGTGCTGTTCAAGCTGGTTGCCATACAGGTGGTGGATGGGGAAAAATATCAGGCTTTGGCTGAAACGCGTACCTCACATATGTTTACCATTGAGCCTAATAGGGGTAACCTGTATTCGGATGATGGTAGTCTTTTGGCCACTTCCGTATCCAAATACACCGTTCGATTTGATGCCGTAACCGTGAGCAATTCAGATTTTAAGAAATACGTAAAGCCCTTGTCCGATGCCTTGGCCAAACAATTTGGAAAAACATCTACCCATTACCAGCAAATACTTAGAAAGGCCAAGGAGCATAAAGACAGGTATGCCCTTATCGCCCGTAATTTGGATTATTCCGAATATATGGCCGTTAAAACATTCCCACTTTTTAATAAAGGAGCCTTTAAGGGCGGATTGATCATTGAGCAAAAAACAAAACGCGAGCATCCGTTAGGGAAGATTGCCGAGCGCAGTGTGGGTTACGAGCGTGTAGACGAAAATGGGTATCGTACCCGTGTAGGTATGGAAGGCGCCTTTGGGGAATACTTAAGAGGTATTGAAGGAAAACGCTTGAAACAAAAAATAGCAAAGGGCCAGTGGAAACCTATCGGTAACGATAATATTATTGAACCTAAGGATGGATACGATGTGTATTCTACCATCGATATCAATATACAGGATATTGCCCATCATGCTTTGTTGAAGCAATTGGAGTTGTACAAGGCAGACCACGGTACGGTAATCGTAATGGAAGTGAAGACCGGTGAAGTAAAAGCGATTGCTAATTTAGGTCAAACTCCCGAAGGTAAATACTACGAGCGTCTGAACTATGCAATTGGCGAATCCCATGAGCCAGGTTCTACATTCAAGTTAATGAATTTGGTAGCTGCTTTAGAGGATAAGGTGGTTGATACCAGTACGGTAATTGATACCGAAAACGGAAATTGGAAAATATATAAGCATTGGGTAAGAGATACCAAGCGCGGTGGTCATGGTGAGCTATCCGTAGCCAAAGCTTTTGAGGTATCCTCAAATGTAGCGTTTGCCAAAATGATACACAATGGGTATAGGAACGATCCAGAAAAGTATGTGAATAGATTGATGAGTATGGGTATTCATAAGGAGCTGGGACTTCCTGTTAGGGGGGAAGGGACTCCTGTTCTTCGATACCCTGGGGATAAAGGTTGGTCCGGACTTTCCTTGGCGCAAATGGCCTACGGTTATGAAGTTTCTATGACGCCTTTGCAAACCTTGGCATTTTACAATGCTATTGCAAATGATGGTGAGTTGATTAAGCCACGGCTTATTAAAGAGGTGAAAGAGTGGAACAAGAGCATTAAAAAGTTTGATAAGGAAGTAATGAATACTGCAATTTGTTCCCAAGGGACGGTAAAAAAAGTACGGCAGCTTTTAAAGGAGGTAGTTGAAAAGAAATATGGAACAGGGCATGGCATGTATTCGCCAAACTTTTCCATGGCAGGAAAAACGGGAACTACACAAACAAATTATGTTTCGAAGGATAAGGATAAATACGAATACATTTCTTCGTTTGCAGGATATTTTCCTGCAGACGACCCTAAGTATTCCTGTATCGTAGTGATTCATAAGCCCGATAAAAGTGTAGGCTATTATGGAGCCGACGTATCCGGTCCGGTATTTAAGTCGGTTGCGCAAAAAGTATATGCCACTTCCCCTTTGACCGATGAGGTTGATGTGAAGGATGTATTGATTGCTGGGGCGGATGATGCCTACCAAGGGTATTTTAAAAATGCCCAGCAAAAATATCTGTTGGTGCCTAATGTAAAAGGAATGAGCGGTATGGATGCGGTGGCCATTTTGGAAAATCTAGGGATAGAAGTAGAGGTGAAAGGGAATGGAACGGTAAAACATCAATCCATCTCCACAGGAACCGATATCAAAAACGTGAAAAAAATAGTACTGGAATTAATATGAAGCTATTGAAGGACTTATTATATGGAGTGCATCTTACTGCGGTTAGCGGTACGACTTCCTGTGAAATAGTCTCCCTACGTTTTGATTCCAGGGAAGTGAAAAAAGGGGATGCCTTTGTAGCCATCAAAGGAACGATAACCGATGGCCATAACTATATTGATGCTGTTGTTTCGGCAGGTGCACGGGCTATTATCTGTGAGCAACTTCCTTCAAATATGGTAAATGACGTTACTTATGTTGAGGTTGAAAATGGTAATCAGGCATTGGCCGTTATGGCTTCCAACTACTATGGTACTCCTTCCAAGAATTTAAAATTGGTTGGGGTTACGGGTACCAACGGAAAAACTACGGTTGCCAGCTTATTGTATCAGCTATTTAAAAAGGCAGGCTTTAAAGTAGGTCTGTTGTCCACCATTAAAATTATGGTTGACGAAACTGAATTCCC
>JBBSKR010000205.1:0-5778 GCA_038256135.1 Flavobacteriales bacterium
TCCTGCAAAACTGGAAGGATACCGTAGTTCGGAACCAGAATTCAACTTAATAACAGACCCATCCTCTAAGGTTACAGTTAAACTTTTTCCGTTAGGGATTTTCAAAACGTTTAAGCCAGTTTCTCTAAAAGTATTTTTTTTTATCGTCCTGGTACAATACCCCATTATCAACACGGATATTTGTACTCCCATTTTTACTTTTTAGAATAGTATCATTACCATAGTCAAGACTTATAATCTCACCATTATCCAATTGAAGTGTGATTTGATTCGAATCAAATATAGGTTGGGTGGTAACTTTAGAGTCCCTGTTGAGAATAAAATACGTAGTCGATGTAATTAATACCAAAATTGCAGCAGCATAGTTCCAAATGTTCTTGTTGGCGTAAAGTGGTATTGACTCAAAATATTCCTTATCCCTAATATCTTTTAAAAATTGCGTGAAGGCCTCTTCAGAATCCCAAGATTTATTTTGATAATTAATTAAAAAATCAGCTTGCACCAATTTTTTAAATACTTCTTGATTACCTTCCTTTTTCACCCATTCATAAAGCATTGAAATTTCTTCTATCGTTGCTTCTTGGTGAAGATATTTTATGATTATCCTTCTTATATCAAGCTTGGTCATCTAAAAAAATTGTGGTTCTACTTAGAAGACGGAAATTTTCTTAAATACCCTTACTGATTATTGTTATTTTTCCAAGATATTTTAAACATTGATACCATAACCGCCAAATATTATGGATTGTCCGGCATCAATCAGAGTGTTTATTCAGAAGAACAAGGATAATTGTGTTCGAAGTTTTTTTAAGGCTTTGGACATATGTACTTCGACCGTTTTAATTGAAATATCTAGCTGTTCTGATATTTCTTGATATTTAAATCCTTCCTTTTTACCCAGCACAAATACTTTTTTGCACTGCTCAGGTAATTTATCGATTTCGGCTTCAACCAATTTTAATTTTTCCTCAAAAAGGCTAGCATCAACTTCTACTATATTAGAATACACCTCCTGTTTTAGGTGCTCTAAAAGTTTAAATTGTTTCTTCCTGTTTCGCTTAGAATCAATGAAAAGGTTGTAGGCTATTTTAAAGAAATATTTCTTAAGCCCATTTTCTCGTATACGTAGTTTCTCCCTTTTTTCCCACATTTTAATAAATGCCCGTTGCGCTATTTCTTCCGCCAATTTAGAATCTCCAGAAACCCCTAAAATGTAATTGCAAAGTTCTTGATAATAACAATTGAAAAAATAACCATAGGCGTCCTCCGAACCCTTCCTCAATTGCTCTATTAGAAATTTTTCGCTATTATAACTATTCTTATGCATTTTAGCAATCTTTAGAGACCAATACTTAAAAGACCAAGTTTCAAACCAAATTACTCAACAAGTATCCACAGGCATAAATCTATTTTGGCATTGCACGCTAATTTAAATTTAGTAAGATTATACCACACCAAGGCATTAAATAAATAAATTCCTTCCAAAAAGAAAAGTTATCATTTTAATATTTCTAACTATGCCTGTGCAAACTATAGGCCATATCTTAGATAAAATCAGATTATTACATTGGTTAAATAATGTTTTGTTTTCAACTTTTAAAGTTTTCTTCACTAAAAAATACTACTCAAGGTCAACCCAAGGTTTTGATAGTCAAAATCCAATTCGATTATATTTAGGTTTTGTTTTTAATGTTCTACTCACTTACCGATTTTACAATCAAATCGCCTACCAAGCCAAACCTTAAATTATTGTGGTTTTTAGATCTTAAAAATTCGCTCATAACCGTGGAACGTCATTTCCCGCTAAGATGAGTCTCAAAGTAAAGGGTTCAATAAGAAAAGCCAACCTGAATTCCATTTTCATATTTTCATATTGAATGACCCTAAAAATATAGTATAGGCATTGCGGTAAGGTAGAAAGGAACTGGTAATAGGCTAAAAACTAAAATGCAAAAATCCCAACATCAAATGATGCTGGGATTTTCTTAATTCTTATTAGTTGGCCCACAAGGACTCGAACCTTGAATGACGGTACCAAAAACCGGAGTGTTACCATTACACCATGGGCCAATACCCTATAAGAGGGTGCAAATTTAGAACAAAGTTTGGTTTCACCAAACATTTTTTAGGGTAATAATTTAAAAACAACTCCTTTTACAGGTGTTAAAGGTTTATAAAAATAGTGTAGGCTTCTCTATATAAATTAGTAAATTCGCCACTTAGGTTTAACCGAAGTTTCATGTTTTTAAAGAACTACCATAAGTGGGATACCCTATTGGGATGGTCCGTATTTTTCATAGCCCTTATTACCTACTACATTACCGTTGAACCCACCAATAGTTTTTGGGATGCCGGGGAATATATAGCCACTGCTGCCAAATTGCAGGTTGGCCATCCCCCTGGAGCACCGCTATTGCAAATGATCGGCGCCTTCTTTTCAATGTTCGCCTTTGAACCAAATAAAGTCGCCATGATGGTGAATTTGGTCTCTGGGGTATCCAGTGCCTTTACCATTTTATTCATGTTCTGGACCATAACGAACATTACCAGAAAACTGATCGAAACCGATGGCCCCTTTACCAACAGCAAAGCAATTGCCGTTTTTGGAAGCGGAATAGTCGGCTCCCTGGCATTCACCTATTCCGATAGTTTTTGGTTCAATGCCGTAGAAACAGAGGTATATGCCACAGCCAGTTTTATTATGGCATTGTTGTTATGGTTAGGGCTAAAATGGACCGACAACCTTGAAGATCCCCGGGGGAACCGATGGATCGTCTTAATTTCATATGTGGTAGGCCTTACTTTCGGTATTCAGTTTATGGGCTTCTTGGCAATACCCTCCATTGGATTATTATATTATTTTAAAACCTATAAAACGACTACCGTTAAAAATTTCTTATTGGCCAATATTGCGGTCATCGCCATTTTAATGTTGGTCTATAAATTCTCGCTTACTTATGTGCTTCAACTTTTTGGCTGGGGAGAGGTATTTTTCATTAACAGTATTGGGTTACCTTTCAATTCGGGGTCTATTATCATCGGAGTACTGTTTATAGCCGCTTTCTATGTTGGATTGAACTACACCCGAAAAAACAATTACAGAACTGCTAATACCTTAGTATTGTGCTTGATGTTCCTTTTTCTAGGGTTCTCGTCCTGGTTACTGCTTCCCATACGAGCAAATGCCAATGTCGTCATCAACGAGAACAATCCGGAGGATGCAAGGGCACTTTTGGCCTACTATAACAGGGAACAGTATCCAGGTGTTGATAGCCCGGTTTACGGTACCTATTATTCCGATAGGTTCGCAAGTCCAGGTGAAGATCAAGATGGCAAACCTAAATATGAAAAGGATTATACCCTTGGCAAATACATTATCGTCAACAAATACAAGGATGCCGTGCAAGGACCAAATCCCAAACATCAAGGACTTTTACCCAGAATGTGGAGTTCTCAAAATGCGGAAAACTATATGCGGTATTTCGGGGCATTGGATTTCAAGATTACACAACCCAACCAAGAACTTCGCCAAGCGGCCGACCAAGTTAAAATCGGTTTTGAGAACGGCGAAATTGGTGCCGATCAATATATTAGTTTTCTAAAACGATTTGATGAATATATAGAAGTGCAGCCACCCTCCATTTGGGAAAACGTAAAATATATGTTCGAATTTCAGTTCAACTATATGTACCTACGTTACTTTATGTGGAATTTTGTAGGAAAGCAAAATGATGTGCAAGGACGCTATAACGAAAATGGAAACTGGTTGAGTGGTATCAATTTTATAGATAGTTGGCGCTTGGGCAGTCAGGATAATTTACCAAGCGACATCAAAAATAATCCAGGAAGAAATACCTATTTCTTTTTACCATTACTTCTGGGAATTATTGGAATGGTATTTCAGTTTTCCAAAGATAAAAAGCAATTCTGGGTACTTTTGATTTTCTTCCTATTTACAGGTTTGGCGATTCAATTTTACACCAATCCAGGTATATTCCAACCTAGGGAACGTGATTACTCCTTGGTTGGTTCCTTTTATATTTTTGCGTTATGGATCGGACTTGGCGTTTATGGCCTCTATGATGGTTTTAAAGATTGGATAACACCTAAAATTCTAGCACCTCTGGTGGTAGGGGTGACTTTACTTGCCGTGCCTACCGTTATGGCCATTCAGAATTGGGACGACCATGATCGATCAAATCGTTTTACGGCCAATGCTTCGGCGAAGGCCTATTTGGATTCCTGCCAAGAAGATGCCGGGGCCATACTGTTTACCATTGGGGATAACGATACCTTCCCTATCTGGTATGCCCAAGAAATAGAAAATTATAGGACAGATGTCCGTATTGTCTGTACCAGCCTTTTTGAAACAGATTGGTATGTTGATCAAATGAAAAGGAAGGCCTATGAAAGCGAGCCTATTCCTTCGCAGATATCCCACGAAAAATATAGATTGGGGTCTCGAGATGTTTTATATCATCAAGGTATAACGGAAAACAGATGGCCTATAAAGGATTTTATCAACTGGATCGATAGTGATAAACCCAGAACCAAACTGAAATACCTTTTTGAACAGAACGGCGCCGATTTAAGTCAGTATTCTGAGGATACACAAAATATGGTCTATTATCCTACCAAAAAAATTAGGGTGCCCGTAAATAAACAAAACGTTTTAAGCAGCGGTCTGGTTAAGGAAAAGGATGCAGATCTTATTGTGGACTATATTGATATAGACCTGCCAGGTGCCATCACCAAAAAGAGCATGATGATGTTGGATATTTTGGCCAACAATGATTGGAAACGACCCTTATATTTTTCTGGAGGCAGTTTTGATGATGCCGAATATCTTTGGATGAAAGACTATCTACAATTGGATGGTTTGGCGTACAAATTGGTTCCTATTCGTACAGAACGGCCAAACGCTTTTGAATTGGGCCGTATCGATACCGATTTGATGTACGACATCGTAAAAGGATGGGATTGGGGAAATTCTGGTGGTGATATTTACCATGATACCCAGACCCGGATCCAAAGCGTATCTTATAGGGGCAATTTGGCGCGTTTGATGGAGGCATTGATCAAGGAGAACAAGATGGAAAAGGCAAAGGAAATCATTGAAATTTCAATTCAAAACATGCCAGTCGAGCATTTTGGCTATTACACCTTGGTAGAACCTTTTGTAGATGGTTATTATAAAGTAGGCGAAACGCTAAAAGCTAGGGAACTTTTTGAAACCCTAAAGAGAAAATATCAAGAACGATTGGAGTATTATGCTTCGACCAGTTTAGATGAGCAATACAGCAATATCGATGATATCATTGCTGATATGGAAGCCTATCGCCGAAATATAGATACCATAATCGCAAATGATACCGAGGATATGGCGGAGAAGGAAACCTTGATCTTTAACGAGTATATCGACAAATTCCAACACTTCTATAAGAATGAGGATGATTTGGAAATTCCGGCTGATGGGCTTCAAACGGATCCGGATATAATCGACACCTTACCGGTTTCGGATACCATCATGCCAGATAATACCAAAACGGATATATTACAGGATACGATAGGGTTACCGATTAAACAGTAGCCCTATTAAAAAGACACCTCTATCATAACTTTGGGGGATGTCGAGTAGGAAGTGATATCTGGATTCGAGACATCTCGACTGCGCTTTTGATGACCTATAACTGAATCTGGACCAATATCTCAAAAGATAGCCCTATTTAAGGTACTGTAAACTTTTGGAGTTTTGAAGTTACACGTACTCCTTAAGAA
>JBBSKR010000206.1:0-5716 GCA_038256135.1 Flavobacteriales bacterium
ATTGGATACTGTTAGCGTAAACAGAAATATTAGTTGAATAATTTTATTCATTTTTGAAGGAAGTTAGATGTTAGAAGTTAGAAATATTTATTTTTTCGAACTGAATTTTGAATTTGAATTTGACTTTTGAATTTGACTTTTGAACTTGAACTTGAACTTGAACTTGAACTTGAACTTGATTTTTATAAGCTATTAATCATCAACTTACAACCAACAACGAACAACAAAAAAACATCATCCATACCGGATTCCTAGTACCTTAAAAACGCGTTCTTCCTTCCCTAACTTCAAAACTGCGATATCCCCTACCCTTTTGGAAATCAGTATCTTGGCAATTGGTGACAGGAAGGAGATTTTTTGTTGGGCAATATCGGCTTCATCTACTCCTACAATTGTGTAATCCTGAGGGGATTTTGAATTTCCTATTTGTAGGGACACCGTTGCACCAAAACGTACTTCATCCCCAGGTTGCTCTAGCAGATTCACCACTTTGGAGCTGGTTATACGTTCGTTCAACAATTGTAGTTTTGAGTTGATAAGATTAGTAGCAATGCGTCGCTCCTTTTCATTTTCATGTTGCAAATTCTCCTTTTCTATGTTCAAGGCCTTTCTTTCCGACACCAAAGCATCCAACCCGGTTTGAGTTACATAATTGGTGATGCCAACAGGTAAATCGGACCTTGGAGGCACCATAGGAATTTCCTCTTGATCATCTTCCTTTACAAAACCTCTGCTCATACTTGGTTGATTTTTAACCATAATTTACGAATTAAAGAGCTAAAATAGGAGTGCCTTTGCTACTTTTTTTGGTACTACTACAAGAAGTGGCATCATGGCCAAATTATTTGGCAAAGATTCAACCCATTTTTAGGGAAATACGTTTTCTTTGGCCCAATATTTAATATTTGAGGCCTCTATAGCAAGCGTAATGAAAACCTACGAAGCGTAAGTGATAACTAGATTGCGTATATTTAGATGCTTTGTAAAACAACCTAGCAAAAATCCAATTCTATGGGATCAAGAAGAGAATTTTTAGAAAAACTATCGGTAACTACCATTAGTTTACCCTTACTATATAGCCCCATTAACCTATTCGCTGCTTCAGATGAGCCTCATGACGGACCGATACTCAAAGTCGCAATAATGGGCCTGGGTAGTTACGGTACACGGGTTGCAGAGGCTATGGAATCCTGTACCCGCGCCAAATTGGTGGGCGTCATAAGCGGTACTCCTTCAAAAATCAAGAAGTGGCAATCGAAATATGATATTCCGGAAAAGAATTGTTATAACTACGAAAATTTTGATGCGATTAAGGATAACCCGGATATTGATGCCGTGTATGTCGTTACCCCAAATGGTCTGCATAAAGACCAAAGTATAAGGGTCGCTAAGGCGGGGAAACATGTCATTTGCGAAAAACCTATGGGCATCAATGCAAAGGAAGGCCAAGAGATGGTAGATGCCTGTAAAGCGGCCAAAGTAAAGCTGCTCATTGGTTACCGGATGCATTTTGAACCCAAGACCGTAGCTGTTATAAAAATGCGAAAGGACGGTAAATTTGGACAGCCCAAATTTTTTCAGGGGCAATCAGGCTTTATCATTGGTGATCCTACCCAATGGCGACTAAAAAAAGAATTGTCCGGTGGTGGTGCTATGATGGATATCGGCATCTATTCCATTAACGGGGCACGGTATATGCTGGGAGAAGAACCTATTTGGGTCACGGCACAGGAAACCAAGACCAATCCCGAAAAATTTAAGGAAGGTATTGACGAGACCATACAGTTTCAAATGGGCTTCCCTAGTGGTGCAGTGGCCAATTGCCTTTCAACCTATAATATGAACAATTTGGACCGCTTCTATATGACGGGTTCCAAAGGATTTGTCGAAATGCAGCCCTCAACAGGGTATGGACCCATTGAAGGACGCACTCACAAAGGTCCGTTGACCCAACCTCACGTTACACATCAAACACTACAGATGGATGGAATGGCGGCACTTATTTTTGATGGTGTACAGCCTGTTGTTCCCGTAGATGGTGAAGAGGGTGTCAAGGATATGAAAATCATTGATGCCATCTTTTTAGCGGCTAAGTCCGGTGATAAGATTACCTTATAAACGATACATTTTGCAGTTATATATCTGCTGGATATTTAGTATTCCAACAGTTCAATCTTACGAAAATCAATAGGGTGGCTGTTGGACTGTAGGGAAACATAACCGCCCTTTACCGTTGTATCACCTTCATTCATAAGCATTTTGGCAGTTTCATTTTCGGGATTATAGGTTGGGTTTGCATATCTTAAAATTTCTTCCCCATTTACATAATGGGTAATATTACCATCTTTTACCTCAATTTCGGCAGTGACCCATTGATCACCATGAAATGTTTTGGAAACTTCCGCAGGGATACAGGTTGTTGTATTCTTTTCGCCAATGTACGTTATAAACATTCCGTTGGTACAGGCTGCACCTAAGGGTCGGTCATCCGTTCCGTCGCCTCCGTGAAAATTATATTCCAAACATATGGGAAAGGCCTGGTTCAGTTTTTGGGTAGCGGGTGGTTGCCCATGAAATTGAATACCACTATCACGATATCCCCAACTTGGCGCTCCAGGGGCGGTTTCCCCCACAAAACGATATTCCACTTTTAGGCGGTAATCCGTCAATTTTTTATCAAAATAAACAGTTCCAAAGCGATTATCGAACTCTGGGCCGTAGGCATCGTACCTTATTTTTAGGATACTATCGGCTACCCTTAATGTATTACCAAAATTTTCACCTAAAGGATATCCATTAATCTTTATCGTCCAACCGGTCAGGTCGGTTCCATTAAAAATGGAGACCCATTCCGATTTCGATGTTGTTTCGGTTTCAACGACGCTCCCTATCTTTTTAGCTTCGGATTTTTTCTCCCCACAGGAAAATGAAAGCAGCAATAGCAGAGAAAAATGAGCGATTACCCATTTACTTCGGTTCAATTTCATTTTCAAGGATTTAAGTAGCTGAATTTTAAAAGTAATTAAAAATGGCATCCCAATTTGGAATGCCATCGTATTTTATTTGGTGGGATTCATTTGAAATCAACTCCTTGACAGACCATCACCTCAAAAAAATGTATTAAATACACTTCTATGAATCAAATAGGTGTGTTAGATAATGTCTTGTTTTTATGAGGGTTAGTTTTGATTATAAGTTAACCTCTGACTTTATTTTTTCAAACTGGGTCTTCAATTCGGTATACCGTTCCTTGGCATCGTTGCCTATCTTTTTATCTGCATCACCAACGATATAGGACAAATAGGAAATTTGGGCGACCAGCATTTGTTGTGGATACGCACCCTCATCATTTTTAAGTGCTTTCAGTACCTTTTCAAGTTCCTTCTTTTTATCCGTGTTTTTGGTCTTTTCTAGTTTCGCTTCCAATTCTGCCTGAAATTTACTTGCTTCGGATAATAGTTCGATGACCTTATTCTGAAAAGTAAGCTGTTCTGAAATCGTTTCCGTGGAAATACCCTCCAGTTCCAATCTAGGGTCAACCAGCACTTCAAAAGGTTGCTCAAACGTATCATTGCCAACGGTTAACTTGGCCGTATAGGTACCAGGAGGTACTATAGGTCCATTTTTAAAACTTCGTTCCTTTTTATTGTTCCAAGCCCCTTTTTGACGCAAATCCCATTCAAATCGGTTTAATCCTTTTTTTGTTTCCAGTTTGGTATCCGCATATCGAAATGTCATACTCAAGCCCATATCCTCCACTACTTCTGAGGTGGATTTTAACTGGGTGGAATCACTAACTATAGTGACTACCGATTGATTATCCGCATCCAGTAGTTCCAATTGAACCCCTTCCTTAAATTCCTTAGGCAGATAATAATCAATGGTTACCCCGGTAGAAGGATAGTTTGGGAATTCACCTGAGCCTCCTGATGTCCTATATCTTATGGGATTATCTGGTTTAAAAAGCACAGGCGAGTCCTGCAAACTAGCAATTTTAGGATCTCTTAAAGACGTCATATTATCCAAAATCCAAAATCCGCGCCCCATGGTACTCAACACTAAATCACCTCTATGAATAAGAATGTCGGTGATAGGAGTAACCGGTAGGTTTTGCTGAAATGCTTTCCAAGTTATGCCATCGTCTAAGGAAACGAACATACCGAATTCCGTTCCAGCATATAACAGTCCTTTTGTTTTGGGGTCTTCCCGTAAGACACGGCTGGTATAGTCGGAAGGAATTCCATTGGATTCCGTACTGATCAATTCCCAGTTTTTCCCATAATCCTCCGTTTTGTAAAAATAAGGGGTGTTATCTCCCAACAAATGCCTATCAACGGCAATATAAGCCTTGGCAGGATCAAATTGAGAGGGTTCCACCGACTCTACCCTTCCACCTGTGGGTAGTTTTTTTGGGGTCACGTTTTCCCATGTTTGGCCTCCATCCCTGGTCAATGAAATTATACCATCATTGGAACCCGTCCAAATGAGGCCCTCCTTAAGTTTTGACTCCCTGATGGAATATAAAGTGCTATAATACTCCTCACCTGTGATATCACGGGTAATAGGGCTACCGGAAATGACTTGCTTATCCTCTTCGTATGCCGTTAAATCTGGAGAAATGGTTTCCCAAATAACACCATCATTTCTAGTTTTATGCACAAACTGTGATCCCATATATACCACATTCGGGTCATGGGGGGAAACGTGAATAGGCGCGATTCGTTGAAACCGATACTTTAAGTCCTTTGGGTTATGTCCATAAATATTGGATGCACCGATGGAATACTCCCGATCTGTTCCTGTAATTTTATTGTAAACACTAAAGCGGCCTTTACAGTTATTATACACTACGTTATGATTGCCAGGTTTTGGGATGGTCGGGCCTGTTTCACACCCACCTACCTCAATCATTATCTGTGTTCCTTGCGGTGAGGTACCCCATGGGGCAACACTGGGAATGGCAATGGTCGTATTGTCCTGCTGCGCTCCGTAAACCCAATATGGATATTGGTCATCAACAGCCACTTGGTATATCTCCGCCGTTGGTTGGTTGAATTGGGTAGACCATGTTTTACCCCCGTTATGGGAAACGTTTGCTCCACCATCATTCGATTGTATCAATAAATCAGGATTATTGGGATTGATCCAAATATCATGATTGTCGCCATGGGGAACTGGCATAAGTTCCCAGGTTTTACCTCCATCTTTTGATTTTAACAATGGGTTGGCATTGGAGTATACGATATCAGGATTGATAGGGTCGAGCTCAATATTGGTATAATAAAAGGGTCTATTGACGAGACCTTCCTTACTTGAAGTTTGCTCGAACGTTTTTCCTTGATCGACCGATTTATAGACGCCCCCTTCATCACCAGGAGCTTCTATGACAGCATAAAGAATACTCGAATCTGTAAGGGAGACGGCCAAATCTATCTTACCGATTAAACCTTTTGGTAAACCCTTTTCCAATTTTACCCAATTCTTTCCTCCGTCAACGGATTTGTAGATTCCACCTTCCTTATTTTCTCCGCCTGAGATAATGGTCCAAGGAGTTCGCTGTGCTTTCCATGCCGCTGCATATACTATATTTGGGTTCCCCGGCAGTAATTCTAGATCGGCAAATCCGGTTTTATCCGAAATGAATAAAACCTTTTCCCAGGTTACCCCGCCGTCCGTGGTTTTGTAGATGCCGCGTTCTGCATTCGGTTTAAAAGCG
>JBBSKR010000207.1:0-5711 GCA_038256135.1 Flavobacteriales bacterium
ATCGATGTCATAAACATTGGTCAGCGCAGTCTTTACGGCGTCGGCCCTGGCCTTTGATAACTTGAGGTTTTCTTGATCTCCGCCATCTGCATCGGTATGTCCTATAATATTCAGCTTCATGGTAGCTTCTTGTTGTAAAACTTGTGAAATCTGTAGGATAATCCCCATGGATTGAGGTTGAATATTGGCTGAGCCACTATCGAACAAAATGCCGTTGGTGGATATTTTGCCTTCCGACAACAGTTTTTGCCTTAAGTCCAACCCACCTTTGTTGACTTTAAAATTGCTTATATAAATATTCTCCTTATTAATATCAGTGCCACTTATCGAGAGTTTTATGGCCTGCATAGTTACATTGGATGGCAAAAGTCTGGGTACATCCACAAATTTCCCTTCATTGATCCAAAACCTAAAACGTTGTTTATTCACGGCTACCGAAATATGATGGGGTTCGAGTACGGTTTGCCTTATATCTCCTGCAATGCCACTCCGAATTTCGCGTGTTCCGTTAATATTGTTTTCAACAATAATATCCCTTGCGATGAACTGGCATAACGGGTATTCTATAAAACCAAAATTCTTGGGTTTGTCAAAGGTATTATTGTCACCAACCATAATCTGTAAATGCGCTGTCGAAGAGGTTTTTTGGTTCAGTCCATCGGTAATCACATCAAACTCAAAAGTAAACTCTTCGGGAAGGCCAGTCACATCAGGAATATAGGAGGTTTTATAGCCAGTAAGGATCCTGAGCCATTTGCTGTTCGTTTCCTCGATATTAACCAGTTCACCACCACCATTCGTATTCCATTTTGCTGGAAAATCACCCACAAAATCGTTGGAAAAATCATCAAAGAACAGTTGTTCATCTCCCGGTATAAAATCAAACTTACTATATACGGCCAGGGATTTGGGTGTTGAAGAATTTATACGTTCACCTTTATTGTCCATTTGAGCGTTTTCTTCTTTGGAAGGGTGCCCCGTATTTTCCTCCCCTTTTGGAATAGGAAGCTCATTTTTATTTTTTGAACCCGGTTCCAAAATGCTATCCAATGCAGCATCGGTTTTTTTGGAGGTTTCTTTCTCCACACGTCTTTCAACCGTTCTTTCTGCTGCACGTTCGGCCACTTTTCCTAATTTTTTTAAAAATTGACCGTTTGCCGGGAGCGTGAATGACAAGATTAGCAGTATCACCGTTATTGGTCTGATATATTTTTTCTTAGTTTTCATCACCGTATGTTTTAATTTTAAGATTATGATGTATAACACCATCCAAAAGAATGATAACATTTGGACAGGTATGCTACATAACGTTTTAAATATAAGAAACTTAGAGTGTTTTTTTAATAAAAAAACATATTTGGACGGCGCAGTTGTATGAAATGGGTTTAAACCTGTATAATTTGTTTTTAATCAATAGAATTCCCCGAGGTGCTGTCTCGTGTGAAGTATCGAAATAGTTTAGTAACCTTGCCAAAAAATAAGAGTTAAGTACCAAGAACAAAAATAAAAAAAGTCTAGTTTCTTTGCTCGTAGGGGAGCCATTGAACTTGTCGAAGTATGGTCACTGAGCTTGTCGAAGTGCAGTGGTTTTGTTTCTGATGCCTCGATGGCCCTGCCGCCGTTAGTTCATTTCTAAATTAATTGATTTTGTAGACAGTCAAGGTGTTCTCTTGATCCTTAAGAACCAATTCTGGTTTTTGATCATTATCCATATCTGCCAAATCTATCACAGAACTTCCAAAAATGGGGAAGTTAGGTATGGATACCCCTTGACTATCGAATAAATGAATTTTTTGATTCTGTATATCGGTGACCGAAACATAAATTTTATCATTAAGGTAGAATATTGTGGGTTTTGAATAAATACCAAGCTCCAATTCTACTTTTTCATCGCGTATGCTTAAGATATTATCATTCATGATGGCCAAAGTTCTGGAAGTCGCATCCATGCCATGATCGATTGCCAAGTTTAAATTGTTTTGGGAAATAGTACCTTTTGTGCCAATTTGAATTAGAACGCCTTGTTCTGTGGTGAAGGTAAATTTATTTTGATAAAGTTTAATGGCATTTTCAGAAAAGGAAAACTTATCCTTTACTGCCACGCGGGTATTTCCAGTTCGATTGAGTATTTTCAACTGACCATTTTCCAATTTGAAAATTAGGTAATCATTTTTGCCGATTCTAAAATGTTGCGGTGCTTCCGAGATAGTAGCCTCTGCTGTATCGTATTTAAACCCTTTTACTATTTTACCTTTACTGTTATACATGAACACCTTTTTATTTTGGGTGACCAAAAAGCGATAGTCCTTCTTTCCATCATAATCGAATACGGCAAGGGGATTCAAATTGCCACCGGTAAATTTCATAGTAAATGGCTTTACCTCCTTTCCGTTTCTATCCAGGATTAAGAACTCATTATTGGTAGTGAACGCCAATTGTAATTTGCCATTTTTATAAAGATCTACTTGTTGTATTTTACCCTGTATGGTTCCTTCCATTTGCTTTTTCCAAAGAATCTTTCCACTGTTGGAAATTAGATAGAGCATATTTTCCTGGTCCTGTACAATTAATTCCTGTTTGCGATTATAATGATTGGTTACAAATTGGGGTACGGTGGCAAGATCCGTATTAAATGGTACTTCAAAGGAAGGAGAAACGGTATTTTCCTCAGCTTTCTCCATAATTTTCTTAATCAGGAAATTGGAGTGGAAAAATCCATCATCAGCAACAAACTGCGAACCAAAAACATAGTTTTCAAGATTGCTATCACCTAGGGTTTTACTTAAGGTTTTGAAAAAGGATTCATCTAATATTTCAACGGTTCCTTGGAAATCGGATATAGTCAAAATACTGGAGGAGGTAGTGAGTTCATTTTCGGCACTTTTGAATAGGTTGGTTTTATTGAAAACATCCCCATTTTTATAGTTATTCAGAGCTAGTTGAAGAATATCCTTGCTTTGTGAAAATAGGAATGTGTTTTCGACAATGCTGGCATACGTAAAGGTAGTCTGTCCGATTAAGGGTTCAATTGCATCAAAAATTTTAGTAGAGGGATTGAGCTCCCAAATTTCATTTCCACCGTACTCTTCGGTAGTAATCTTTTCTTCATTTACATAATCTAAAAGTGTAGCGGTTCCAAATGTCCTTAAAAAAAGAATTTTCTCGTCGTCAATTTCAGCTAGTCCAATTTCTTCAACGGTATTAAAAAGCGAATCAATAGTGGTTGCCACTAGATTATTTGTGACTTTATTTTTTGAAAATAGTTTAAAGTCATCTAAAGAGTAAGACGTAACGTATTGCGCTTTACTTGGTACCAACGAGTAGATTTTGTTGGGTAAAGGCATCGTGTTTTTGAACAGATTTAAAAAATGGTTTTCTTTGGCTTTAGGTTGGATAATGCCATTTAATATTATTTCTGTGTCGTTTAGCGTAAGGTCAAGGGAAATCCAGCTTGCAAAATCTTTTAATTGATTGTCGGAAGGGATGATCTGGTTCAATACATGACCTCCTTGTTCTAAATCCATCCAAATATTAAGGACTTTTTCTGGGTTTGAAACAGTGTAAAATCTATTTAAGGAAGTTTTGGGAGTTTGTTGATCGGATGCGTCAATAAGATTTTCCACAATAATTTTGGAAGAACTTAAAACAGCATGATTTTTAAAATAGGTACTGTAAAAAAGTTCTTCATCAATCTGGTATTGTACAATATTGGAATTATGATAATGGACTGATTCAATAGTTTTACCCGAAGAATTATTCCAATCAACAAAAGAAAGACTATCGGTGGTTATATAGGTATAGTCAAAACTAACACTATCTATTGCTGAAAATGCCAAAACTCCTTTTTTTTGAGCGGTTATATACTCTAGGGGATGTATCTTATTTGAAATTGTCGAATAGCTTTTGGAAGCCTTAAGTTTATCTAAAATTTCATTGGAAGTTAGCGCCTCTGTCAAAGATTCAAAATCATTTATTTTAAATACTAAGGTGGCGTTATTCGGCACTAAATCAAGAATGGAATTTTCGGTTTCATTTTTAGGGGTACATTTTACGAAAAGAAATAGGATCAATGCATAAAATAGGATATGCTTCATGCCAAGTTGTTTATGCAAAGTTATACTTTTTAAGATATCAAGAAATGGTAACCGGTAAAAGCTTAAAGCTCTTTCTATGATATTTGGTAATACCGAATTTCTTGATAGCGGCCCTGTGCTCTTTGGTGGGATAGCCTTTGTTTTGTTTCCAGTTATACATAGGATACTCTTCGTGTAATTGAAGCATGTAAGCGTCCCTAGCTGTTTTGGCTAAAACGGATGCCGCAGCAATACTTGCATATTTGGAATCACCTTTAATGATACATGTATAAGGAATATCTAGAAAGGGTTTGAATCTGTTCCCATCCACTATAATGTATGAAGGCAAGGCCGAAAGTTTTTCAATGGACTTGTGCATTGCCAAAATGGAAGCGTTCAAGATATTTATATCATCGATAGTTTCGGAAAATACGTGTGCTATACCAAAGCATATGCTTTCTGCTTTTAGTAGAGGTTGCAATAGGTCGCGATTTTTTACCGACAATAGCTTAGAATCGGTTAGAATTGAATTCTCAAAGGTTCGGGGCAAAACTATTGCAGCAGCGGTGACCGGTCCTGCCAAACACCCTCTTCCTGCTTCATCTGTACCTGCTTCGTTGCGGTGTTTATAGTATTTTTCCAACATTTTTCGAACCTATTTGTTAAAACGATTTTATTTTTAAGATTTTATTACGTTAAAAAGATAGAGATACTACAACATATTCAGTGTAATAATATCAGAGTAATAATAAACAATAAATTTTTAACATTAGGCGAAAGACCTTGTTAAAGGACCTAGTATTGCTTAACATTTTTTTAGAATTTTGACTCAAGCTAATTCAAAAAAAAATTTTATGAAAAAGAAGTTTTCATGGGTGTTGGTGCCATTAATGGTATTATTCATCTCATTTTCCTACGCACAGGAAATAACTGTAACCGGTGTCGTTACCGACCAATCAGGATTGCCTCTACCAGGTGTATCCGTTTTGGTGGTAGGTACGACAAATGGTACACAAACAGATTTCGATGGTAATTATTCCATTGGTGTCAATCAAGGCCAAAAGTTGAGGTATTCTTATATTGGTCAAAAAACGGTTACCATGACCGTTGGTGCATCTAATTTAATGGATGTTCAAATGCAAGAGGATGCACAAGCATTGGAAGAAGTAATCGTAACGGGTCAAGGTTCTGGTATTGCACGTAGAAAATTATCAACTACGGTTGACGTATTGGATTCCGAGGATATAGATAAACTTCCCGCAAATCAAATAGACCAATTATTACAATCAACTACGCCTAGTGCGCAAATACGATTAAGTTCTGGTCAACCAGGTACCGCGGCCATTATAAGAACGCGTGGGCCTATTTCTGCGGCATCTTCGGCGACACCTGTTGTTATTATTGATGGGGTCCGTGTTGATAATTTGAACTCTAATCCTCAATTGGGTATTGCTACTGGGGGCGCCAACGTTTCTGCATTGGCGGATATTCCGGTAGAGTCCATCGAAAGAATTGAATATATTAAAGGTGGTGCCGCTACAACGTTGTACGGGGCAGATGCTGCTAACGGTATTATTCAAATTATTACTAAGAAAGGTAAAGATGGTAAGAGCACCGCATTTTTTGAAAGCACTGTTG
>JBBSKR010000208.1:0-5689 GCA_038256135.1 Flavobacteriales bacterium
CTGGTCCGCTCGGGAAGTCTTTCCGTTCCGGTTTTGCACGACCTCCTCGGAGCCGCGCGAAAGAACAAGCGGCGAAAGGCCGTTTGCCCTTTCTTCTCCCTATCCACAAAATTTGAGTGGCATCCATCCCATATAAAGGGCACATCATCGAAATTTAAGACACGTGGAGGTTCTTTTAACTATCTTGATATCAAGCATTCACAAATTGAAAAAGATAATAGACCCCATCGCTGCTTGGCTGGTTACCCTAAAAGTTAGGGCGGACAAGGTCAACAATGACATCAATACTTTCATGAAAAGGGGGAGTAATGGTCTGCTAGTGGGAAGTGCTATGTTTTCTTTTTTTTTCGTTCATTGGTCATTTACCCTCTATAACCAGTTTGGAAATTTATGGTTAGCGGCAGCCCCTACAGTCTTTTTTGTGCTTTTTATCTTTGGAATCTTAGTATCGGACTCCTATAAAGAAAAACTGAGGAACCAAAATACAAGTCCGCATATAAGACTGGTAGGCATCAGTATGGATTTCAACGAACGTATCCTTAGAAAAATTTATACCTCCCTTATTCGCTACGAATTTTTGGACGAGGAATTGACCAGCTTCGCAGATTTTTATAACGTGCTGGTTCTCGATTTTGATAAACACGATTCTGCCTTGCATTTTTGCTGTACCCAACCACAATTAAAGTATATCCTAGATAAGTTTAAAGAGTTAAAAAAGGGAGTCCACCTGACCACGTTTCAGCGCTCCGAAAAAATATACCATAAAGGAAACTTGATTACCTCAGAAGTTCTTTCCAAAAAGTATAATGAACGTCCACCACACCAAGAGTTTGAACAACTAGTCGACTCTTTCTTCGATTTTTTGGGGGATAAGTGAAATTTTTAAGGGGTATATTTCCCCTTTTTGCCCTTCCAACGGTTTTCATCCATTTACATTGCATCGCACAATTGTAACACAAGTTAGCCGCAATGCAGCTACTTTAAACGCGAAAATTATGGAAACCGAGAACGACATGGTGGAACTCCTACGAGAGATAAAAGGATTGCTGTCCCATCAAAAAAAAGTAATGAACGTAGACGATCTTGCAGCCTATACGGGACTATCAAAAAGTAAGATTTACAAGTTGACCCAATTGCGGTTGATACCTATGGGAGGTAACAAACACATACGCCAAAAATTCTTTGATAAGGATATTATAGATGCTTGGTTATTGGGCGCACCCAATCTATCCGACGACTACTTGGATAGGAAATTCGATAAACAACTTTCACGAATAAAAAAGTAAGGAGACTATAGAAAATCTGATTTTTTAATCGATTAAACGAATCGAAAAATTAGACAAACTATCGAATACACAATAACGAAAGCAATACTCAATCTAATACTGATGAGTGAGAATTCGAGATGTGTCATTGTCATGACAAATCTCGCTTTTGCTCCCGAAGGTCGCAAAAGAAATAGGAACTAGTAAACGAGTTACGGCTATGTGAATCATAACATGGACTTAATTGAAATCAACTAAGAACCTCACCAGATTAATTTTAGAAATGCCAAAGTGAAAAAGGAGTTCGTACAATTTAGATGTTCTATTTATGAGAAGAAACTGCTCAGGGTAAAAGCCGATAAGAGTGGACTTTCCATAAGTGAATACTGTCGCCGTGCTGCCTTTGATGACCGGATAATTGAACGCTTGACCCAAGAACAAATTGAACTATACAAGATGCTGACGAAATACGAAATCAACTTTAAACGCATCGGAAATATGTACCGAAAACGGAATCCAAATTTGGCCGATGAAGTGGTGCAATTGGCCAACGAGATACGCGAGCATCTATTGAGTTTCAGAAAATGATAGGTTTGGGGAAATCCATATCGCATACAGGAGCTTCCATGGGATATGGATGGGATCAAGAAAAGGATGCGAAGGTGGTGTATCGGGAACATCTTTCTGGTGAAAATTCCAAAGAAGTTACACAGGAATTCAAAATTATACAATTGCAAAACCACAAGTGCAAAAAGAATACGTTGAGTTTTGTGCTAAGTCCTACCATAGAAGATGGGCGGGAATTACGAGATAAAGAACTACGAGAAATCACGGAACGATTTGTAAAAGAAATGAGATTACAAGAACGCCAGGCCATTGCATTCGTGCATCAAGATAAGAGTCATTTGCATATCCATTTATATGTAAACAGAATCAGTTTTGAAGGGCAGGCTTATAAAGACAATTTTATAGGAAAACGAAGTCAACAAGCTGCGGAAAGGGTGGCACGGGAAATGGGACTGACCACGGTTAGGGAAGTGCAAGAACAAAAATTGGATAGGGTAAAGGAAGTGCGATCGGAAATCAAACACATTCATGAGAAGGTAATGACCGATATACAACCCAAGGATTTTGACCAGTACATCAAATACATGAAACAGAACAATGTTGAAGTTGTGCCAAGTATCAATAAGTCAAATCAATTGCAGGGTTTTAGGTTTTCTTACAATGGGCATAATTTGAAGGGAAGCGATGTGCACCGTTCCATGTCCATGTTAAGAATAGCCGAGCGCATAGGATTTGATGCATCGGTTACTCAAAACATAACAAAGGAAAATACCTTAATTCTATCAGGGAATAGGGTAGGAATAGCGCCAAATTTGGCAGCTGCCATGGCACAAAAGGCAATGAACCTAGTCATTAAAAAATCGGTTGATATAGGATTAAATATATAGGATTATGGCAAAAATGGACGAAATTATGGAAGTGCTTACCCAAGAAATAGCTGGGTTCAACAACTCCATTGGTAAACTGGAAGAACTTTCGGAAAAGTTTGATACCTTAAAAATAGAAACGGATACCACAATCTTGGAATCCCGTTTAGATGATTTTATAATCTCGCAAAAGAGAACGGTCACATCCTATGAAAAGAATGGAAGAGGTTCTGAAAAATATAGAGAAATCTAGATGGACACCAAAATGGGAAGTTGCGCTGCTGTATATATGTGTAAGTATCAATACCCTTGCTTTTGGTTATTTGGGGTATTATTTTATTAACTATGATTTGAAAATGAAAGATGCCGTTAGAGAAGCTAGACAAGTGGGCTTTGGCAGGGCAAAAGGCTATTTTGAAGACCATGAGATCATCTACAAAGATTTCGAAAGGTGGAGCAAAAAGCAGGATAGTATTTCAAATCAAAAGTAGGGTTGAGCCCTATCCGATGTTTGCTTTACGCTTATCTGCCGGAACGCTACAAAAACCGGATAGGATCCATGCGCAGGTAAGTTATGGTAAGATTTGGGTCTGACTTACCATAAAAAGAACCTACTATTGAAATTTTGAGTTATAAACTAGTTTAATCTGTGGAAATTTGTGCCCAGAAGGGCACTTTTTGTGGATAGGGAGAAGGAAGAAAAAAGGACGTTACCTTTTTTTAATCCCTTCTTGAAAGTAATATTTAAATTTATATGATTCTTAAATCGTCATCATACGTAAGTTCTTCAAGGTTAATCGTATTATTTTATTATTTTTGCATATAAACATAATTTTAATACAGCTTGCAAACATAATTTACGAACAACATTCAATCATAATTTAGATACATCAAGCAAACATAATTTTAATGCTTTGAGGATATATAATTTTAAAATAAGATATGGCCACTCCAAAGGAAAAACTTGCATCATCGTTAGAAGTGTTACATGCGTTGCAGAACAAAAACAAAAAAGTAGGAATACAAACTACTGATTTAAATCGAACGCACCGAGAGCGTTTGATGAAAAATGGATTTTTGAAAGAAGTAACGAAGGGCTGGTACATAGCAACCAATCCGACCGAAAAAGTGGGTGATAGTTCATCATGGTATACATCCTACTGGAAATTCTGCGGACAATACCTTAATGAAAAATATAATAATGACTATTGCATCTCCGCTGAACAATCGGTGTTAATACATTCTGGAAATATGAACATACCTGTTCAGCTTGTCGTTCGGGCTTTGAAATCGTCAAATACCATTGTGAATTTCATTTATAATACCTCCTTATTAGCGATGCAATCTCCGTTGCCCGCTAGTGCGGAAATAATGGAAATTAATGGACTTCGAATGCTAACCTTACCCTCTGCACTAATACATTGCTCCCCAACGATGTTCGAAAAAAACCCGATCGATATGAGAACTGTTTTGGCTACTATTCCGGATAGCTCTGAAATTTTGCAACTATTACTTGATGGATCACATACGGTAATAGCTGGACGTTTGGCGGGAGCATTTCGGAATCTTGGTCAAGACCGTATTGCCGACGATATTGTTAAAACAATGAAAGCAGCGGATTTTGATGTCCGTGAGAACGATCCATTTCAAAATCGGTTGACTACCGAGTTGTCTCTTAGGGAAAAATCGCCTTATGCCAATAGGATTAGACTAATGTGGCAAAATTTTAGGGAAGTGATAATAAAGCACTTTCCAAAAAGCCCAGGACTTCCAATAAGCAAAGAGGACTATTTAAAGAAAGTAGAAGATATCTATGTAACGGATGCTTATCATTCACTCTCCATTGAACGCTATGTGGTTTCTATAGGACTTATTGAAAAAGTGAGAAGCGGTGCATGGGATTTAGAGGAAAATGCCGAAGATAAAACACATAGGGATGCTATGGCGGCAAGAGGCTATTGGCAAGCCTCACAAGCAGTCAAAACATCGATTGAAAATATTCTTGACGGTGCGAATTCAGGAAAAGTAGCCGATTATGACCATTCCAATTGGTACCGCGAATTGTTTGCACCGAGTGTAGCAGCAGGGATATTAAAACCTTCGGACTTGGCCGGATATAGAACCAATCAAGTTTATATTGCTCAATCTATGTACGTTCCTTTGAATAAGGATGCCGTCCGCGATGCGATGCCAGTTTTATTTGAGTTATTGGAAAATGAAGACCATGCAGGAGTTAGAGCGGTATTAGGCCACTTTGTGTTCGTCTATATCCATCCCTATATGGATGGTAACGGAAGAATGGGGCGTTTTTTAATGAACGTGATGCTGGCATCCGGTGGATACCCATGGACCGTTATTCCGGTAGAAGAAAGAAATAGGTATATGCAAGCATTGGAAAAAGCTAGTGTAGAAAATAATATTGAGCCATTGGCTAAGTTTATATCTAATTTGGTCGATCAGAGCTTATAGGGGTCACCAGTAGCCCATCTTTAGGTTTTTACGATAATTCCATTGCCTTTATCGTATTTGTGGAACTTCTTAACTTTACTGCGTTTCAATTTATGAATTTAAAGATTCCAAAAACCGGTCAAAAAGGTGCTTTATGCAACGATATGTAATTAGGTGGAATCCTATTCGTTTTCTTTGTAAATTTGAAGTAGTAAAAACATTCGAAATTACGTTCATTTAGTTACTTCTGAGATTACGGTGTTAGTTACGGGATTTTACTTTAAATAAATTTAGTTAAAATACTGTAAATCAATTATATAAATATTAAAAAGGATTCCTGTCATCCCGACAAAAAGGGTGTCAATAGACACCAAAACATAGCTAATCTTATGAAAATCAGGCATTTTCATTTTTCTTGATATCATAAGATTGGCTTTATTATCAAATCAAAGGTTACCTATTCGGTTACCTGATTTATTACCAGAATTTTTACTACATTGGTAATTCAATAGATTTGACTTTCGCAACGATTTGACTTTCGTA
>JBBSKR010000209.1:0-5689 GCA_038256135.1 Flavobacteriales bacterium
AACTCAAGTAACACTATATTGACACGGTCCTCATCTTCTTGGCCATGGCGCATCAATTCCATATACAGGTCATCGCCAAATTCCTTTTTCCACCATTCCAACGCCTCCTCAGCTTGGTGTTCCCCCACGTTCAATACCTTGCCGGGAACTTCCCCATAGAGGTTGCCAGTAAGGACGATGATATCCTCCTTGTATTGTTGGATTACTTTTTTATCGATACGGGGTACATAATAGAATCCGTCCGTATAGGCGATAGAGGACATTTTGGCCAGATTGTGATAGCCTTTTTTGTTCTTGGCCAGCAGTACAATTTGATACCCGTAGTCCTTTACGTTCTTATTCGTGTGGTCTTCGCAGACAAAGAATTCACAGCCAATGATCGGTTTTATTTCCTTTCCTGTAGGCTCCTCACCGTTTTCAATAGCTTCCGCATTTTTTGCCTGCACCCCTTTATTGTATAAACCGATTTCCTTTACAAAATGGAAGGCACCCATCATATTGGCATGATCGGTAATGGCTACGGCGGGCATTTGGGCATCTCCGGCTGCTTTGACTAGGTCTTTTACGGCAATGGTGGATTGTAGTACGGAGAATTGGGAATGGTTATGAAGATGGGCAAAAGGCGCATCCTCAAGGGTCTTTATGTTCTCCTTAATTTCTTCTTTGGAGACACCCCCGGTATCCTTTGCCCAAAGTGCATCCGCAATTTTTTTGGAAGCTTTTTTTAGGTTGATATGTTTCAAACCGATGCGTTCGATTTCCTTCGGATTGGCTTCAGAGAAGTTTTCAAAGTAATCCGGTTGAACGTCCAATTGTTCGACCGTATATTGTCTTTTCCGAACAAGCTCCAAAAAGCATCGGGTAGTGGCTTCCACATCCGCTGTTGCGTTGTGTGCCTCACCAAATGGCTCGCCGAATAAATAGTGATGCAGTTCCGTTAAGGTAGGTAGTTTGAATTTTCCGCCACGGCCACCGGGTATTTTGCAGAGTTGCGCCGTATGTTCCGTACAGGTGTCCAACACCGGAAGTTCCTGTAAAGGGTTGGCAACATTTAACCGATGAAATTCCGCACCCATAATGTTGAGGTCAAACCCCACATTCTGCCCAACGACGAATTTCGTTTTGGACAGGGCACTATTGAATTTTTCCAAAACATCCGCCAGTGGAACACCTCTTTGCTCCGCTAATGCTGTTGAAATACCGTGAATCTGTTCGGCATCAAAAGGAATCGTAAATCCATCCGGCTTCACTAAATAATCTTGATGCTCAATCAACTTACCCATGTCATCATGCAATTGCCAGGCAATTTGGACGCAGCGGGGCCAGTTGTCCGTATCGGTGTACGATGCGTTCCAGTTCTTGGGTAATCCGGTGGTTTCGGTGTCGAATATTAAATACATAAATTTATTTTCATTCCCAAGTAGTCGGAAATCTATTAAAACCACTTAGGCCTCCAAAAAGAAGTTAATTGGTCATTGTTTCAAGTTTCACTTGTTTTAGGTTTCATATTCCAAAATTTGGATCATGTAAACCAAAAAACCGAAGATATTTTTGAGTCTATAAAAGTAACCAAAAGTGGCAGTCGTAAAAAGGGGAGTTACAAAGAGTTATTAACGCATTGCGGTTTTAAATATGTAGTAGCTTGAAAGAGCCAAAGTCCATTTGTCCATGACGAATTTTTTACCTTCTTGACTTTTTCACATGAGTTTACTTAACCGACTCAAAATTGACGGTCAAAATCCATTTTCTGATGAAGCACCCTAATTATCGCAATCCCTTTTTCTTCAGGTCGGAAAAAAATGGTGTGCGACTGGAATAGGAATCGTTTCAGATGCGGTGCGTATTGTGAAGCGTTTCGCCCCAAGTCCGGTTTTTCTGACAGCGTATTAAAACATGTGTATAGACCATCTTTATAAGTTCTAGCCTGTTCAATGCCATATTTTTTAATGGTAAAGCGTGCAATATCCAACAAATCGGAATCCGCCTTTGTGCTAATTCGGTATTTAGCCATTTTTGCGATTTGTATATTCTTTTTCGGCCTGCAACCATATCTCATCAAGACCACGATTGCTGAATCCGCTATCAAGCCCTTCTTGAATGGCGGCTTTGGTCATTAAAAATTCTCGATTTTTCTCCTCGTCCCTTCGCACCAAGTCGCGCACATAATCACTTTCGTCCTTATACCTGCCTTGTTGCACCACAAATTTCAGCCATTCATCCTGTTTTTCCGCAAATGTGATCGATTTTCTTGACATAACTTCTGTGATTAGATTCTAAAAACTTCATTCTTGATGCAATTTATGAAATATTTTGAACCAGAATTAAGATTTGTAAACTGTTTTTTCGATACATAGCCTGCAGAAGACACAATCAACCTTTTTTGACCATATATTTTACTAAGGTTAAAAAAACCAAGTTCATCGGTAATGCACTGTTATCCTCATTTTCCACCCATATATTCACATAGGGTATGGGCTCATTTGTCAAGGAATCAATTACCGTAGCCCTAATTTGAGAAAATAGCGCGTTAGTATAAAGGAAAATAATTAAGATTCTGACAGGAAAAGACTGACTTAAAAACATTGTGAATATTTCAATTACTTAAAACCAGCTCCATGGCTAAATGGTTGTACTTGTTTTTGTAATATTCAAGTTCGCCACTATTTTTCCAAATTTTCACCCATTTTGTATAAAGGTAATGCCAACTACCTCTGTCAGTTTCTAATTGCATAAAGCCCATTTCTGGTTGATATGAGTTCCAATAGTAGCTATCTTCACTTAAATAAAGCCATTCTATGGCAATAAAAAACCCTTCTTTTGGTATTTGAAGGTTAAAATTTGAAAGGTCAATTCTTGTAATATTTCTTCCTTTTTTTGCTGTCGCTATTAAATTACGAGGGTAGATATAACCTTCCGGTTCTTCATTTTCATTGATAGCAAATAATCTTACATTAAATTTGGCATCCTTTATCTCACTGCGAGTAGCAATTCTAATTTCTTGTAAAAAAGGCGTTTTTTGATAATCATCATTATATTGAAAAAATTTAGCGAACATGGTTCTTTTCTCTTTAACACCCGGTAAATAAGCGTTCAATTTTGACTTATCAATTTTACTAACAAGTTTTGTTAACTTTCTTTTTTTTGATGGTGCACTAACAATTACTTCATCTAGGTATTCTATTTGTGGGGCCATATCTATACTATTCCCAATTTCATTCACACTTATTTTTTTGGTAACATACCCCACAGCTGAAAGCACCAATATTTTGTTTTCATTAATTTTTGGCAAGCTAAATACTCCTTGAAGATTGGACATAGTGCTTACGTCTTGGTCTTCAACCCAAATATTTACAAATGGTATGGGGTCTTGAGATATAGAATCGATTACAATGAAGTTAATTTGTGAGTATAAAGAGTTTGTGGAAAGAATAATGAAAAGAATAATGAGGTTTTTGATTGCCAATGTTGTTAGCTTATTAAGAATCAAAGGTAATTGAAGTTTTTGAATTACAAATCGTGTAAAAATGTAGGTAAATACGGGTGAAATAAAAGTTTATAATATAATTACCTCCAATTTAGTATGGTTTTACTATGTGATTTCATTTTTTTTTTTTGATATTTTTGAAAAATGCCTTACGGATTTGCGCAAAACACTTACGAGGTTAAAACAATTTATTAATTTTAAAATTTCATGATTATGAGAAAAGTTATATTTTTTGCTGCTCTACTATTTTCGATGTCTTGGGCTAATGCAAATGAAAACAAAGAATTAAATTTATTCTCAATGGATTCTTTTTTATTAGGTATAACATGTGGGGATGTTGCCGACGATTATGCTGATAAGGTGCATACTCAGACTAACAGTAGACAGAAGGCTTACAGGGCTTGGCACTTTGCTTATACAACTTGTGTAATGGCGAATGCGGAAAGATAGATAGAGAATTTGCAAAATCTTTGATTTGATAAGAATATAACTATGAAAAGAATATTGCTACTGTTTTCAAATTTATTTATTGTGTTATTCGGTTTTTCACAAATTGCATCGGGTAAAATTGTTTATGAAGTTGATATGGATAGAATGGTTGAAGAAATTAACACAAAATCAGTTTCAGATGCCTCGGATGATTTAATGCGAAAAACAGCGGAAAAGGCATCCGAATTTCAGTTAGAACTTATTTTTAATAATGAAATTGCATTATTTAGACACCCAAAAGCTCTAAGCATAGGTGAAAATGAGTTTGGCAATTTAGTAAAGTCCTTGATTTGTGAAGGGGATTACTACTCTAATCTAAATAAAAGAGTTCAGATTATGATTACTGAATTTGATGGGCGAATATTTAATGTTATTAATAATTTTGATGATACCCCATGGATTTTAACTAAAGAAACAAAAAAAATTGGACAGTTTATTTGCTATAAAGCTGTATTGGAAAAAGATTACCCAGATGGAAAGAAACAGATTTTTGCTTGGTATTCTCCAGAATTACCAATACCATATGGCCCCAAAGAGTATGTAGGTAGCCTTCCTGGTTTAATATTGGAGTTAAATGAACCTTTTACAAGATATAGATTTACTTCTATAGACTTAGATTTCGTTCCTGAATTTCTTTGGCCAAAAGAGGTTAAAACTATAACTAAGGGCGAATATGATAAATATTTCGAAGTGCTATGGCAAAAAAGGAGTAACTAAATAGTAATTGCAAAATTTGGTATTTTTCTAATCTCACAAGTCTTGTGTTTTGCATTAAACATTTGAGATGTAACAAGTAAAACATTGGAATTTCAATATTAAAAAAATAGATTGGATTAATCAAACTTAAATGTTAAAAGAGTGTTTCTTAATTTTATTTGCAAATACTTTAATATTTAAGGTATATCCGCAAACACCCCTAAATCAGTAAAAATTTCGTATATTTAATTGATTAATAAATAGTTGAGTATGAATATATTTTCTTTTGGGGTCCATTTTACGGACGAAAGGAGCTTGAGGCAACATTTCAAGGAACAACGGGACCACTTTACGGGTATCACCGAAAGTGACGAGGCTTTCTTCCTCAGGTCCGAGAAGGGCATGGAGGTCAAAGGCCGAAAACCAAGGAAAAGGGGCGGCAAGTCGACCAAGAGGGGCATAAGCGACGACCAGGTCGCGGTCATCGCGACCCAGGACAGGAAGTCCGGGCTGGATCTGAGCGTTGCCACCCTTGGACGGATCGGGAAGGCCGATATCGCGAACGCCATTGGCGAACGCATAAAAAAGGGAAGCACGATCTTATGCAGTGACTCCCACCACAGCTATAGGGCTTCGCCAAGGATACCGAGGTGGAGTTCCATCCCATAAATGTTTCCAAGGGCGAAAGGGTGAAGGGGGCATTCCACGTGCAACATGTGAACTCGACGCACAACAGGATAAAAAAATGGATCGGCGCTACGTTCTGGGGCGTGTCCACCAAATACCTGCAACAGTACCTAAATTGGCATGTGCTAAAAGAAAGGATAAGATCGGAAAGGGACATAAATGCCGCTTTCGCACAACAAATACTGGGCGTGGGGCTTTGGAGCGCTTTGCGGAAATCCGGCCAAACTATGAAAGATTAATATCAACGCAGTGCTAAACTAGAGCCTATTTAAACTAAATATTAAGTCCTATTTTTTAAATTATTCAGCATCACTTCCGTTGTTTTCTGGAGGT
>JBBSKR010000210.1:0-5660 GCA_038256135.1 Flavobacteriales bacterium
GAGTACCTCTCTGAAATTAACAAAAATGGATCTTTTCCCATGATTACATGGGAGCCATGGGCTAGTGGTTTTGTGTTTAGTGATTCCATAGCCGACCTTGAAAATGAAAAGCGCATTTTCCAATATATCAATCAAGGCTTGATGGACACTTATATTACAAATATGGCCTTAGCGCTCAAGGAAAATGGCAAGCCTGTTTTCTTGAGGTTTGCGCATGAGTTCGATAATCCTTCTTATCCCTGGTCAAAAACAGGATTCAATACGCCAAGTGATTTCAAGGAAGCTTGGAAACACGTTCATAAAATTTTTGCAGCGTTGGAAGTCGACAATGTTATTTGGGTGTGGAATCCCTGGCATACCGAATTTGCAATGGATTATTACCCTGGAGACCAATATGTAGATTGGATAGGCACAACCCTGTTAAATTACGGCATATTGAACGATGACCAAAATTGGTACGCTTTCAAAGAGCTCTACCAACCTTTTCATGATATATACAAAGATCTGGAAAAACCTGTTATGCTTACCGAGTTTGGATCCCTAGCTTTGGGAGGGAGCCAACAACTTTGGTTTTCCGAAGCTCTTAATGACATCAACGATACCTTTGATGAAATAAAAGGTATCGTCTTTTTCAACTCTCGATTCGACAAAAATATTCCCCAGGGAAACAATGATTATTTGGGGACGTACCTTGATTGGTCTTTTGACATCTCGGGCATTACGCAGGCCGATGTAACTCAATATCAAATTAGTGGACCGAACCCTACGAAAAAAAGTCAGGAAGCCAAATTGGCCCGTATCCATTCTAAAAATCCCTATAAAAAGCCATATAAAGGCGTTTCCTATAAAAAATCGAACAACTGGTCGAACAACTATTATATCGCAAGCAAACATGTACTTGAGAACGACTTTAAACTTATGAAACGCGCCGGAATCGATTTGGTCAACCTAGAACACTCTAAGATATATGAGTATAATCTCCTAAAATATGCCGAAAAAAATAAGTTAAAAGTAAATTTCAGTTTCTGGATTCCTAACGATATTGATTTTTTGACAGACCATGAAGCTTTATCTGATCTGAAAAAACAAATTCTACAAACCATACTTAGATTAAACGATAATAAAACGGTTATAGGTTGGACTATCACCAATGATCTATGGATTAAATCAAATGATTTATACGACGTACTTGTTCTTGGTGAGCATCAAAAAGCTTATCTGGCATGGCTACAAAGCTTAACCGAGGAAATAAAGGAAATAGATCCCAAGAGACCGTTGACCAAAGAAGTGCAATTGAACGAGAGGACCGTAAAGCAACTTAATACAATTAAGGGGATGGACATAAAATTTGATGCTGTAGGCATTTCCATTAAAAACCTGAATTTTTGGGAAGATTTTGTCTCTTATTCGAACAGCGTTCACCTCCCATTTTTCATTCACGGTATAGGTGTAGATGATTATGTGGAAAATAGAGCAGGGCTAATGAATTTAACGGTTATTATAGAAAATTGGCAGAATCAAAAGGAGACAGGAAAAGTCACCTTTGATGGGTTGCTCGATTTCGATGGGGCCAAAAAACCCCAATTTAAAGCAGTGAACAATTTGTGGTCTTCCAAAAAATTGAATTATAACTTTCCTGAAATTGATATTCTTCGTCCGGCAGTGCCCATATTAAAAAATAGGACGGTAAGATTTAACGCTATTTTTAAACAAACCCAAGGTTGGGAAATTCAAACTGGAGGCTCTGGGTATCAACTCAAATGGTATTTGGTGAAAAATGACCAATTTGATAATGCCATTGCCATAAAAGAGGTTGGAGAAGGAAATTTTATAGACCTAGAGATACCAGAAGATTATGGGAAGTATCGCCTATTGTTGAAAGCAGGAAAAGGCGATTTTTCAGTATCAGCAAAACGGACGCTCAATACCCCGTTATTACCATAAAAAAGGTATTATTTTTACTTTTCTACGAATCATAACTGGTGTTTTTTGAATTGTTTATTTTTATAAAATTACCTCAGAAAAGGACGGGTAACCTATTACCCGCAACGGAGTTAATAACGCTAGCTAGATTGAGTCACAAAAGGCTAGTTATTACAGCGGTTACCTTAATCATTTTTTTTTAATACCATAATTTAGAAAAACCATAGCAAATTTATTTACATACGTCATTAGATGATTGCAACTTGTAATTGAAAAAGGCCCATGAAAGCCAAAGGATGGAACCCATCTGCCGGTAATGGGTGTATCGACTGCATTCAATAATATCGACGCATTCGTAAAACCATTTAACCAAACATTTTTTTTTAAAACTTGAATTAGGCAGGTTTTATATAGGCCAGTAAACCCTTAACTTATATTTTTATAGCATTTTGGAATTTTCCGCTTAAGCCACATCCCTGATTTTGGCAAGTACAACTACGCCCAAATCATGCAGCACCAGCCTAAGTTCATTTTTACGTACCTGTTGTATCGTGCCGATTTTATCTTTCAGTGGCCCCTTTTCTATGGTAATCACTTTACCCGGTTTAAAGGTATTTAAATCCATAGATACGATATTATCGTCGGCCAACCAGTTGCGTATGGTCTCAATTTCGAAAGCATGGGCCATGGCAGGTTTTCCCAACCAATAGAGATACTTTATAATACCTGGAACTGTAAAAACTTGGTCACGTTGGCTCTCTGGAAGTCTCACAAACACGTAATTCATAAAAAGTGGTACCTCAACGGTTTTTTTACGATCGCTCCATTGACGGATTTCCTTTTTTAAAGGACAAAAAACCTCTATACCCAAAAGGCGCAATTGTTCCGCCACTTTTTTTTCATATCTATTTTTAACGATAAGTACAAACCAAGGACTTGCGGAATTTGTTTGAGGTTTGGAGGTCATTATATGATTTGGTTAATGCTTAAACGTGTTTTAATGAAAAAAGCTGATAAAATAAAACGGACAATATAAGATATTATTATTATCCTATTTATAAACCGCTTGGTTTGACAAAATTATTTTCAGCCACAACCAATTTAAAGATTAAGCATGATGTACCCAATTGTGTTGAACCAATTGTAGCATCTATTTTTGGATCAGGTTTCTTTTTCCATGGGTTCCCAAACTATTTATGTAGCACACTAATAGACTCAAAGCAATCATTTCCCCTCCTTCTTCAATAACAGTGAACAAGATTTGAGGGCCATACGTATAGGTCATAAAATGATTTACGCCATCCATTATAATACCGAAAAATAAAAATAGAAATACGAGTAGCATTATAGTCTTATAGCCATTCCTTGTTTTATTTGAAGTCTTAAAAAACCCAAACCAAGAAATAGACAAAACTATCACGCCTAAACATAAAATATAAATAATATACCCCAAATCTTGACCCTTAAGGCCCCAAGATTCCTTTAGCTGAAACACCGTGGCAATATAAGAAGCTACAAGGTTGTGCAGTTGAAAAAGGTCATCCATAAAAAAAGTCAAAAATAAAATGAATAGTGCAACATAACTTTTCCATTTATTTTTGAGAATATATGTTGCGATTAGCGTTAAGATGAACATGTATTTCAAAAATTGAAAAAGTTCTGGGAGACCATATGGGGTGTCCAAAAGTAAAATTGAATCGCTATAAGCACTTTTTTGATAAGAAGTAACTATATGCAACAGAATAAAGCTAAAATCTAGGAATAAACATAGTGCCAATACTACATAACAATACCTTTTATGTTGTTCAGTCCTCAATTCTATACGGTAATTTTACTTCAACATTAATAACTTAATATAACACATTGAAGTATATGACAATCGAGGTAAAATTATTCTTATTTCAATCTACCTGTTCCATATAATTTTATGTATTTTGTTTTTATGGCCATTTTTTATTTCCTGCTACCGTAGCCTAATTGGGATAGCTTACGTTCCTGTGAATAAAAGTGATACGTTTAATCTATAATTATTCTAAAGCGAGCTGCATGAAATACCTCAAAATACTATTTCTCATCTCTTTATTTGTACTGACGACCGATGTGTTGCATGGCCAAATAAAAATTGGGGATAATCCACAGAATCTTGACCCATCCTCTCTTTTAGAATTAGAGAGTAATACGCGTGTTTTGGTAATAAGCCGCATATCGACCCTTGATATGCAACAGATTACACCTTTAACCGGTTCCATTGTTTATAATATTGATGAGCAATGTATTTTTTTCTATGATGGACTCAATTGGATCAATTTATGTGTTTCTAATTCAGATGCATTACCACCAGAAGAACCAGATAATCCCGAAGAACCAACCGAGCCAACAGATCCTGTTGACGGTGTACAGGTACGCATTATCGACAATACCGATGGCACATATACCGTCGAAACAGCAGAGGGCGAGACCTTTACGATAGATACCAGATTACATAGTGGTGCACCCGGCGCACTTTTTTTTGGAGACACTAGCACAGGAGATCCTAGTTTTGATGAGACAAACCTTTTCTGGGACAACGAAAATAAAAAATTAGGTATAGGAACAAATACCCCAGAAAACAGCCTAGATGTAAATGGATTAATAAAAGCAAGTAGGATCCATAATGGAAGAGGCTCGCCATCTTATCCAGGTTATCATTTTCAAGATAATGTAACAACCGGCATGTTTTCGATTATACGAAATATATTAGGATTTTCAACCGATGGAATGGAAGCCATGCGCATCATCGCCAATGGGAATGTGGGGATTCAAGTACAAAATCCCTTAGCCACCTTGCATGTAGGCGGAGACCTGCGGGTAGATGGCAACATTATAACGGCAACGGGTACATTCAAGAATACCCCTGAAAATCCAAAGAAAACCATTAGACGATTAGCCTCGGCAAAAGTGGAGTTACATAGTACCGATGAAACAGTAATCCTTGAAGATACCGTTACCCAAGTTGCCCTACCCCGTGCCCAAACCGAAAATTTGGGGGTACTATTAATCATTAAAAATTTAGGGAGCAAAAAGGTTTCATTAACTATATCCTATAAAGATTTAAGCAATCGAGACAAGAATACCTTGGATAGAAACTCCGTAGTTTGGCTTCAAAGCGATGGGATCGAGTGGCAACAAATACGCTAAGCCTTAGTCTTACCTTAACGCTAACAACTCCAGTTTCGCAAAAAAATCCTCGAATAGGAGTCGGTTATCAATAGTTTGGTATACTCTTATAGTTCTTCCAACCAGGTTAGTCTCATAAACACCGGCATCATTGATTTTCGGAGCTTGTTTTACGGTATACGAACTCGAAAGCCGACCGATGGCTTAAAACAGCACCTGGGTATAGATTTCCAAGAATCGGAAATTGGTTACGCCGTATGATTTCCTCCGGGGTATCCTCCAGATTCGAGGTATAGATCATTGAAGCGATTTTACGTACTTTTCGATCATCTTCCCATTTTGATATCCTACGGGAAGTGCCCGAATCGGGCGAACCATAAATAATTTGTTGCAGGTGCTGCGGCCTATTCTTTTCCACTATAATCGTTTTAAGGACAAAATGTGATTATTCAGCCCGTACCGTTTATTAAAACGAGAGCAATCACAACCCGTATGTCACCCTTTTTAAAATTAATTTAGAGAATAATGAGGGCTTTAACCGTCATTAAGTACTTGTAAGGCTTATAATATTGGCATATATA
>JBBSKR010000211.1:0-5645 GCA_038256135.1 Flavobacteriales bacterium
TACCAACTATTTCAAAAAAGTGTAAATTACTGAAAGCTAGATTGATGAATTTAAGTTTATTGGTGATAAACCACTATAGTCTGATAAACAAAAATCTTATCCATAATGTTTGTTTTAATATCATTTATTGGTAGGGGGCAAAATGTAGAAGAAGTATCAGTTTTTAACGAAGACCACAAAGTTGACCTCAATGTAAATAAAGACCTATATTAAATCACTTCCATAAGAATAGATACTTCTAAATATGGTTTTTATCCAATAATTAGTTTTCCAAAGGGAATTGAAAACTAATAAATCTTGAAGAAATAGAGTTTTTAATAAATAAGGACCCTAATATCGAGAGTATTTTTAAGAAACTGAATCAACTTAAGAAGTTGAAAAACTTGATATATTTGGTGATAATTATAATAAACGAAGTAGCCTTGGGTGTTAATTGTCTAAGTATAATACCTGAACGCATACAATAATTACAAAATTTAGAGATTTTATCGTTAAACAGCCATCTTATTAAAAGTTTGCCAAGTATTGGATACACTGGACTAAGCTGACCCCCTGGAAAGCACGGCATTTATGGATAAGGTTGATGCTAGATAAATTCAATTACAAAACGGTTTGTTAAACCAAAGCGTTCACATTGTAAGTATCCATACAGAATATGGCCGAAGTACGGGCGAGTTTCACTATTTTCTGCAGCTCCTCGATCTTGTCACCCTGTTTGAGTGGCATGATGTTAAGATCTGTCCGATGCGCTGTGATAAGGTCTCTTTCCGATTTAAAAGGATATACCTCTACGGTAGTTGCAGCAGGCAAGCGGATTAAATTTCGAAGTATCGGAATATCTTCCTCCGCCATAATCCCAGACTCATTTTTAACAACTTTCACGTGTAGGTTGCCCTTCCAATTTTTAAGAAGCAATAATGAAATAAGTATGGAAAGGTCATTATTGTTCAGGTCGAAATTTGTTTTCCAATCTGGCTTTAAGTCCTTTATCCATACGGTAATATCTTTCTCCAACGAAAGACCAACATTTTCAAAGGGAACATATAACATTACCCCGTATTGATTTTTTTCAGCGAGCCCAATGACCTTTTCGTACGATTCGTGAACTTGGGCATTACCGTCGACAGGGATAAAAATAATATTGGGTTTAAAAAATGCGGTATTCAAGGCCTGCATACTGATATTCATCGTCTCGGCAAAATCCTGACCATCTACATAGGTGTATCGTGTAGCGATACCCCTTTTTTTCAGGCGTATGGCCACTCCCGGCAAAAAGTTGATCAACCTATCCTTAAAGTCCGTATCCATACTTTTTACCGCCAAAAATTTGACCGAACCCTTGGGCGAAACAATATCCTCGATCAACTTAAAACAACTGCGTATCTCTTTGGGGGCAGTGACCGGTATCAAAAGATCGGGTCGCCACGAACGTACCTCACGGGTAGGGCTCAGCTCATTTGTCTTTTTGGTGGACCATCCGGCCAATGCCGTGAATAGACCGCTCAGGGAATCGCCAACATCGGACTTCAATCGCTTTTTTGCCAGATAGAAATAAAAAACGACGATGAGTACAAGTGATGTCAACGCCACCGCGGCGTTAATGATAAACATCACGGTAAGCGAGCCGAAAGTACCCAATATGGGAACAATCAAAGGAATTTTTAAGGTAGGCCTAAAGCTGGGTAATGCCAGGGATTGCTCGATCAATGCTACTACGTTAACCATGGCATAGGTAATCATAAAGAACATGGTAATCAAAGGCGCAACGGTATTCAGACTCCTAAACGAAAGGCCCAATATGACCACTATGGAGGTAACCAACATGGCGTTGAATGGTTCACCTTTTTTGTTGGTCTTTGCCAGAAACCTGCTTTTTGGTAGAATGCGTTTTTCCCCCAAGGCCAATAGAATTCTTGGTGCCCCTACGAAAGAACCCAGGGCTGATGAAAGCGTAGCTCCCAATAGGCCTGCAAGTACAATAGGGGAAAAGAAGGCCTTTTCAATAAAAACGTTATAGTTTTCAACAAGTTCCGTGGGAGTCGCCAAAAGACCGGCTACGAAGGAAAGGCCGATATAGACCAAGGCCGTAATGATTACGGCGCTTAGGGTTCCATTCGGAATATTTTTTCTTGGGTTCTTCAGATCGCCAGACATATTTGCGCCCGCCATGACCCCGGTTACCGCAGGAAAGAATACGGCAAATACCAGCCAAAAGGATGTTCCGCTAAAATCATCCTCCGGTGAGCCCGGATAGGTGCCAAACCACTGAATATCATAGTTAAGATCATTAACGAATAATCCCCCTATAATGGAAGCCACCGAAAGGATGACAACGGCCATAATAACATATTGTATCTTAAAGGCAAAACTGGTACTGATAAATGCAATGGCCATTACCAAAACAAATACCATGGCATCTAGGATCAGGGGACTGAATTCCGGCAAAAACGATTGTAAGCCTTCCCTAAAACCGAATACGTACATGGCAACGGCTATGGCTTGGGAAAAGTAGAAAGGGATGCCGATAGCCCCTCCGATTTCCAATCCCAGGGACTGCGATATCAGACTGAAGGCACCTCCTGAACCGATACGTATGTTGGTCGTAATACTGGACAAGGACAAGGCTGTAGATAAGGTGATGGCCACGGAGACAAGTACGATCAGTATGGATCCCATGACTCCCGAATTACCTACTACCCACGGGTGCCGAATAAACATGATCACTCCAAGTATGGTCAGGAAAGTGGGCGTAAAAACACCCGCCATGGTACCGAATTTTTTGACTTTTTTTTCGTCCTTCATTTTTGCCCGGATAATCGGTTTCCTATAAATTTAGATAAATTTTTTCTAATTATTCTGAATAAATTAAGCGTTGAGGAAGTATCTATTCCACGGTATTTTACCAATACGAAATAGTTATTTACTATGGACCTGTATGATGTCAGGATTTTTCCCTTGGAGGGCAGACCATCAGATTGATGGTTACATTCTTTGTTATATCAGCGTATTTCGCCAATAGTTTTAAGGTTTAATGGTATTTTGATGGTATTCTATACTTTCATTTACGATTTGCATGGGAGTTAAAACATCATGAAGGAAAATCATAATCAAATAAAAAGACAACTATTTCCCCTGGTAATCAATGTTTATCAAGGCACTCGAACCTTACTGTAGTAGTTTGGAAAAGAGGGAATGCCCCAGTCGATAACTGTTTCCTTTTTACAATAGCTAGTTTAATACTACATTGCAACCATAAATATGATATTCGTGCATAAATTTTTTAAGCTATTTGCTTTACTATTTGGTCTTTTTACGCTGTTGAACTGTAACACCGGACATAAGGAAAAGGTCAAAACTGAATCAACCCAACCCAACCCTGTAACAGATTCCAAAGAGGCCTTGGACCATGAGCTGCTTATTAACATGCCAGATGGTGTGAATACACCCGAAGGCATGGTCTGGATACCCGGCGCCACTTTTAAGCAAGGCGCTGTGACCAGCGACAAAATGGCTATGGACCATGAAAAACCGGCAATTGATGTTGTCGTAGATGGGTTTTTTATGGATGCAACAGAAGTTACTAATAAGGAATTCGCTGAATTCGTTAAAGCTACCGGATACGTGACTGTAGCGGAAAGGCCCATAGATTGGGAAGAGCTAAAAATGCAAGTGCCCCCAGGAACAGAAAAACCCCATGATACGATATTGCAACCAGGTTCACTCACCTTTAAGAAAACAAAATCAACTGTAGCCAATCTTAATGATTTTTCCCATTGGTGGGAATGGACAATTGGTGCGAATTGGAAACATCCTAACGGACCTGAAAGTGATATCAGCGGAAAGGAAAATAATCCTGTGGTACAGATTGCTTATGAAGATGCCCTAGCCTATTGTGATTGGGCTGGAAGGCGTTTGCCTACGGAGGCAGAATGGGAATTGGCGTCAAGGGCAGGTTCTTACGGTACTATTTATAATTGGGGAGATGATTTAAGTATTTTAAGCAAAAAGGCGAATACTTGGGAAGGTGAATTTCCAGTAGCGAATTCAAAAGTAGATGGATTTGAATTGCGTGCGCCTGTAAAATCATTTCCTCCAAATGCATACGGATTATATGATATGGCAGGAAATGTTTGGGAATGGACCAGTGATTGGTATAACGCGAATTACTATCAAGATTTAAAAAGTCAAAATAGAATTTCGGTAAATCCTGCGGGAGCAACTGGGCCATTTACACCCAATAATCCACTGGCAAGGGAGAAGGTAATTAAAGGGGGTTCTTTTTTATGTAGTGCCTCCTATTGTGCGAGTTATCGTGTTTCTGCTCGAATGGGTTCCAGTATGGATTCTGCATTGGAGCATACCGGCTTTAGAACGGTGGCATCGGTAGCAATGCTTACCGGAAAATAGATGCACCGCTTACAAAAGTGTTAGACACAGTTTAAAAGCTGGTCCAACTTGAGATTTTTATAGCGACTTAAGGGCAATCTTTTATCCTTGATTTCTATAAATTGATGATTATAGCGTTCCACCATCTTTAGGTTGACAATGTACGATTTGTGGATGCGCAAGAAATTTTCATCCCCAAGATTTTCTAAAAATGCACCCAGCGTAGAAAGTATGACATAATTACGTTCTTGGGTAACCACTTTCACATAATCACCCAAAGCTTCCACCCACTGAATGTGATTTATGTTAAGTTCAACCTGTTTTAGGTTATGCTTTATTTTTAGTTTATTTTCAGAAAGGACTTTTTTCCCCTGTTTGGCTTTGCCGATTACCTTTTGCACGGCAATTTCGAATCTATTTTTATTCAATGGCTTTAAAAGATAGTCTGTAACCTCATAATTAAATGCGTCAATGGCATATTTCGCATTTTGGCTAATTATGATAATCTGTGGATCTGTTCTTAACCGAGCTAAAAATTCCAATCCATTCATTACCGGCATTTCCATATCTAAAAAAATAAGATCAATGTCTGATGCATTTATTTCCTTAAGTCCTTCAGCGCTATTACTGAATGAAAATTTAAGTTCCAATTGAGGATTATTTTTTATAATTTTTGCCAAAAGTATTCGGTGAACGTTGGAATCCTCTACTATGGCACATGTCAATGTTCTCATCGCTAATGTCATATCGTTTCTCACTTACATGTACGTAATAATTTTGATTAGGTTCATTTTGACTATAATTTTATGACTATTTTAAAAGCTTGAAAGCGGCATTGAACTTTGAATTTGGTATCTTATTGACCAATTTTAGAATTAAAACTTTTCATAACTTAATTGTAAGTTTTTTGCTCAAAAAGCTACATTTGTTATGGAGAAGCATAAATGAACTACTTGATATTATGTCTGATAAAATAGAACGCGTTAAAACATTGATCATAGGATCGGGCCCAGCAGGCTATACTGCAGCTATATATGCTGCACGTGCCGATTTGAAACCGCTATTGTATACGGGAATGGAGCCAGGAGGCCAATTGACCACTACCACTGAGGTAGATAATTTTCCAGGGTATCCTGAGGGAATAGATGGGCCTACCATGATGGTGCAATTGCAACAGCAAGCGGAACGTTTTGGAACCGAAGTGCGGATCGGCATGATTACAGCTGTCGAACTGTCAAAAGAAAAAGGAGGTATCCATA
>JBBSKR010000212.1:0-5558 GCA_038256135.1 Flavobacteriales bacterium
ACATCTATAAATGAGGGATAAATTGATTTTCCTTCCAAATCTACTACTATCGAATTTTGAGGAATAGCAACAGAACTGGCGGCACTTACGATTTTACCATCCTGTATCAATAAGGTACCCTTTTCTATTACTTGAGTGGGGGTTACATAAATCTTTGCATTCGTAAAAGCGGTGTAATTGTTATTGTTCGCTTTAACGCCAGCATTTTCAGGAAAATATTCTTGTGCAAATAGGGTAGTGCTACACCAAAGTAGGCATAGCGCAAATAATAGTTTTTTCATTGTTTTTGGTTTGAATTAGCTTTCTAAAAATAGGGTGAATGTATTGGTTTACGGTCTATTTCACTTTTGTTTAACAGTTATGGAGCGATAATTTTGAAATAGTTATTCAAATCCTGGATTACATCATAAAAGCTACTTAGAACTAGTTTTCATTGCATTTTATTCAATCGTCTTATACTGAGGAATAAGGATTTTTGAAATAAAAAAAGATATGTAGGGTAGTTTGAGGATTATCTTGACTTAGGACTACCCTTCAAATAGCCGTTATAGTGGATATTTCTTGTGATAGGGGACAAGTAAGCGGACAACGGCATTGTAACTTTTTATACCTTCAGATTGATTATTGGCCTTTAAAAATGAATTGAAAATAGATTTGAATACAGGTTCCATAGGATTTTCATAGCTATTCCAAAACACTGCCATTTCCTGAAAGTTTGCCTTAACCCCTGGATTTAATTTTTCAAGAACAGTTTCAAAAACTTCTTGATCCCCTCTCCTAATATCGCTGAGGCAATACCCTAGCGCATAGGCGTATGCGGCATATTGAAAGTACTTGTCCGTATTGCTGGCCGTAACTAGATATCCAATGAAGTTGGTTTCATTTTCTGCGGAATAGCCCAACTGATGACCAATTTCATGACCAGTAACCACTGGAAACCTGAAATTGGGAAGTAATCCGTTTACTTGGGCTTCATTAGTGAACGGATTCAGATACCCTGCGTAACCCATATAGGTCAATCCTGTGCTGATCAAAGAGGTTTTGATACTGGGTGTTGTATAGTTTAAAAAGGAATGATTATTTTTTAAATCGTCATAACCCGTTATCGTTTTATCAAATATTTCCTGTTGTGAATACGGTATAATGACTGCCAAACTGGAATCTTGGGTAATTCGTAATTGTGCCTCATTTGTTTTTTGAATTAGTTGTTCTGTAAAATTGACCAATTCCTGGTAGTCCTTAGTCTCGGTTAATTTCAGTTTTATGGCCAATGGCTCCCGGTAATAGTTGAGTCCCCACATAAAATGAAAGGTGAAATAAGCTACGGAAAGCACCATTAAAACATCCCTTAGAAACTTGATTTTATGCTTACGAATGGTTTTACGACTTCGCACCAAATAGGTGAATGCTAAGACTATTAAAAGCAAATAAATTAAATCACCTACCGAAAACGGGATATAACCGAAAAGAAATCTGAAAATCTGGGATATGTATGGATAAAATCCGGTACTGTAATACTCTTCGATTAATTGGGTATTACTACCAAGCCATTTTACTATAATGATTTGTGGCACCAAAGAAAGTGCCACGGCAGTTTTTAAAGATATCTTCATCTTCCCAAAAATAGCGAAATCCTTTTTCTATCTGTATTTTTGAGGGAATTAACTATGAAATACCGCTATGAATATTGATCAATTGGAACCAAAATCGATTTGGAGAAATTTCTCCAAATTGAACGCAGTGCCTAGACCTTCAAAAAAGGAAGAGAAGATCATTGCCTTTATGATGAATTTTGGAAATGAGTTAGGCTTGGAAACTTTATGCGATGACATAGGAAATGTCATTATTAGAAAGCCTGCTACGGCAGGTATGGATGATAAAAAAATGTTGACCCTTCAAAGTCATTTGGATATGGTGCATCAAAAAAATGCGGAAACGGAATTCGATTTTGATACCCAAGGAATTGAGATGTATGTAGATGGGGATTGGGTAAAAGCAAAAGGAACCACTTTAGGCGCGGATAACGGTATGGGTGTTGCGGCCATAATGGCATTACTAGAAAGTGAAACGATCAAGCACCCCGCAATTGAAGCATTGTTTACCATTGATGAAGAAACCGGTATGACTGGTGCCTTTGGTTTAAAGGGTGGTGTATTAAAAGGGGATATTCTGTTAAATCTGGATACCGAGGAAGATGATGAAATTGATATTGGTTGCGCTGGTGGAGTCGATGTTACGGCAAAACGAAGCTATAATGAAAAACCCGGAACCCATGGGGATGTGGGACTTCAAATTATCGTTAATGGTTTAACGGGCGGCCATAGTGGTATGGATATCGATAAGGGTCTTGGAAATGCCAATAAAATAATGAACCGCTTACTCTATTTAGGCCTTCCGTACCATATGCGCATCAGTACCTTGGAAGGGGGTAGTCTTCGAAATGCGATTCCTAGGGAAAGTATGTGTTGCATCAATATTGGCAAAAAACATGAGACTGATTTTAAAAATAAATTTAATGAGTTGTCCAGTGCCATAAAAGTGGAATTGAATATACAGGAGCCTAAGCTTAAGATCAGCTTAACTGAAACAAGGCCGGCGAAAAAGGTTATGGGTCTTGGGGCACAAGGAAAATTGCTAAAAGCGATTTACGCCGCGCAAAATGGGGTTTACGCCATGAGTGCTGCAATTCCAGATTTGGTGGAGACTTCCAATAATATTGCACGGGTTCAGGTTAAGGATGGGACCGTAATTATTGGTTGTTTAACGCGTTCTTCGGTGGAGTCTGCCAAAATGGACTTGGCCAATTCGTTACGTTCCGCTTTTGAACTGGGAGGATTGGAAGTGGCTTTCAAGGCCGAATACCCGGGCTGGAATCCGAATCCAAGTTCAGAAATACTTGCGATTACAAAGAACACCTATATTGATTTATTCAAGGATGAACCAAAGGTAGTCGCATGTCATGCCGGTCTGGAATGTGGCATACTAGGGCAGAACTACCCAGGGATGGACATGGTCAGTTTCGGACCCACTATTAAGGGAGCGCACTCACCAGATGAGCGTGTTAGCATAGCTTCGGTACAGAAATTCTGGAAATTTTTAATTGAAATATTAGCCGCTACACCAAAAAAGTAAGGATATAAAAAGTCCTTTCTCATAATTAATAACAAACCTACTGTCACATCGAGCGCAGTCGAGATGACTTAAAGCTAAGCGTAATCTTGTTCTACCCCGATTTCGGAGTGTGAATTGCAGGGAATGTAATTAGGCAGCTACCCCAAAAAAGTAAAGACACAAAAAATCCCGTTAGTTCAAACTACCGGGATTTTTTAATTAATATTCCACTATTCCACTATTCCACTATTCCACTATTCCACTATTCCACTATTCCACTGTTCCTGTAATTTCCAAATCAAAAACCAAATCGGAACTTGGAGGAATAGGGCCACTACCTTGTTCTCCATAGCCTAAATGCGATGGAATGAACAAGCGCACTTTATCACCAACCTTCATGGTCAACAAGCCTTCCCTGAAACCGGCAATAAGTCGGGATTCTGGAGTATAATCCATAGGAACTGGCATGTATCCACCACCTTGTTCCCTATTTGGATCATATGTATCATACTTTTTGGCTACTTCCACATAATTACTATCGAAGAGTGTACCATCCATCAAATAACCAGCATACATAACATTTACTTGTTGACCAATTTTAGGCTTCTCCCCGGTTCCTTCTTCGAGAACCAAAACTTTTAATCCCGATGGTAAGCCATTGGCTTTTTCTTGTTGGGTTTCCAAGGTAGCGGCAAATTCTGATTTCATTTTAGTTACAGCTGCTAATTTCTCCGCCTTCTCCTTTTCAATTGCAGCCAATCGCTCTTCTTCGTTATCAAAATATTTCGTCATTACTTCAACGGCATCGAATTTACGAGCCTCTTTGCCATTGCGGATAATTTCGACCGTTTTCATGGTCACCGGTTCAACAGGCTTACTGCCAGCGGCAACGGGAACATTGGCAATAGAATCCACAACATCCATACCTTCCACTACTTCCCCAAAAACGGAGTGTTTGTTATTTAGCCATGGCGTAGCTTTATGTGTAATAAAAAATTGGCTTCCATTAGTTGTAGGTCCTGAGTTGGCCATAGAAAGGATTCCCTTTTTATCGTGTATCAGGGAATCATTGAATTCATCTATAAATTTATAACCAGGATTACCACTTCCAGTTCCGGTTGGATCGCCACCTTGGATCATAAATTCTTTCATCACCCTATGAAAAGTTAGTCCATCATAGTATTTTTTATCCTTAAATTCTTCACTGACGAAAGGATTATTACCTTCTGCCAAGGACACAAAATTGGCAACGGTTAGCGGTGTTTTATCCTGCTCTAATCGTACAATGATATCACCCTTAGAGGTTTTGATATCTGCAAATAAACCATCGCCTAAGTCAGCTCTCCTACTGGTTTTACAGCTTGCCATCATAAGTGCTACCACCGCAAGCACATACATTTTTTTAGTCATAATTGTCATTTTAATTTTCTGTTTTAACCTGTTGTTTTTCAATTTGTAAAATGGTAATCGTAGCTTTCAATGGAACATTGCTTCCAATCTTATTTTCGTCCCCGTGATAGCCATAGGCTAAGGAGGATGGAAATAAAAATGTAGCCCTTTCGTGTTCCTTTAATAATTTGACGGCATCCCGTAGTCCTTGAAAAAGCTCTTGTCTGTCCACTTTATAAGTCACCACGCCAATTTCCTTCCTTGAATATATGGTTTCGTTATCCAAGGTTAATATATCGTAGTTCATCACCACCAAATCATCGGTTTGGGGCGTATAACTAATAGTATCGTTAACGGCCAAATAATGAAACCAAGATCCAGAAGCACTTTGGTTATAGTGTTTGAGCGAATCATTTTTTATGATATCCTGTATTTTCCGCTCTTCGGCTTCCAATAATTTACGGCTCCTTTCGACAGATGCCTTAAAAAAGCTCCCACTTTTGGTTTGCACTGGCTTTCTAGGTTCAGGTCCGCTACAACTACTGAGAGCTATCAAAAGAAAAATGATCAAACCTCTTCTCATGATTGTAATTGATTCTTGTATTGGGATAATAACGAGGTGAAATAGGCAATCGTATCTTTAATGGAATCATCACTTTTGCCTCCGGCGGCATTGGTGTGACCACCACCGTTGAAATGCTTTCTGGCAAAATCGTTAACGGAGAAATCACCTACAGATCTTAAGGAAATCTTTAGAATGCCTTCTTCCTTGTTTTCGATAAAGATGGCGGCAAAACGAATTCCTTCCAAGGTCAATCCATAATTGACAAACCCTTCGGTATCGCCTTTTTGATATTGATACTTATCCAATTCCTCTTGGCTAAGAGTGATATAGGCGGTTTGGAATTCCTGTAGAATGACCATGTTCTTCAAGGCGCAACCTAAAAGATGCAATCTGCTGGGAGAATTGGTATCGTAGATGCGATGGTGAATTTCTGTGCCCTTCGCGCCTTTATCCATGAGATCAGCTACAACCCTATGGGTATTACTGGTAGTTG
>JBBSKR010000213.1:0-5547 GCA_038256135.1 Flavobacteriales bacterium
AGTTCCCAAATTGAAATCATGGATACCTTCACCGGTACTACCGAAGTGTTGGAGGTCATCCTAAAAGACATTAACAGGGTGAACAGCTTGTTGGGTGGATATAGAATCACATTAAATGCTGTTTTTGAGTTACTTGAGCTTAAAAATAAAAAATCATATACGATTTTAGACATGGGTTGCGCAGACGGAACCATGCTTAGAAAGTTGGCCTTGGCTGCTAGAAAGCGGAACATCTCCCTTAATTTGATAGGAGTGGACCTAAATGATCAGTCATTGCAATTGGCAAGACGATATTCGTCCAATTTTCCTGAAATAAGCTATATGGAAAGCAATATATTGACCACAGATTACTCCCATTTACAAATAGATGTGGTGATGACCACATTGACTTTACATCATTTTTCAGACGAAGGCATAATGAAAATTGTGAATCAATTTAATAAGTTGGCAAGCCTTGGTGTGGTTATCAATGATTTGCAACGCAGTCCCATGGCCTACTATCTGTTTAAGGCCTTTGGTGTGTTTTTTATAAAAACAGAAATTGCAAGAAAGGATGGATTACTTTCTATTCGAAGAGCCTTTAAAAATTCGGATTTAAAAGGATATGCAAATCAAGTAAAAAATGCACAACATTATATTAAATGGAAATGGGCCTTTAGATATATATGGGTTTTAAAAAAGAAAATAGTAGATTGAAGGTTAAGAATAGCTATGAATCAAACAAGAATAGTAAGTGTCACCAAAGAACTGCCTGAATATTACAGAGATACAAAGGACATACTGCCTTTAGTTGAATTTTGGTTGAGTGGACAAGAGGAGCGATTTGTTCGCAAAGTGATTAAAATATTTGAAGGTGCCGCGGTGGATACCCGTTATTCTATAATGCCTCCGGAAGAGGTGTTTACCATAACCTCTTTTGAAGGTAAAAACAATATCTTTATAAGGGAGGCAAAGCGGATGGGTGCCAATGTATTACGCAACGCGCTGAAGAAATCTGACTGGAAGGCTGAATCCATCGACTATATTATCACGGTGAGTTGCACTGGGATTATGATTCCCTCCTTAGATGCTTATTTAATCAATGCCCTGGGAATGCGCCAAGATGTGGTGCGCCTTCCGGTAACGGAAATGGGTTGCGCTGCCGGAGTATCCGGACTCATTTATGCCCATAATTTCCTTAAATCTAATCCAGGCAAGCGTATTGCCTTGGTTTCTTTTGAAAGTCCTACGGCCACATTTCAACTAGATGATTATTCCATGGCAAACATGGTTAGCGCAGCCATTTTTGGTGATGGCGCGGCCTGCGTGCTTCTGTCGTCGGAAGAAGGGGCGGTAGGTCCGAAAATTGTAGGTGAGGGGATGTACCATTTTGAGGATGCCACCCACATGATGGGCTTGGACCTTACCAACCACGGACTTAAAATGATATTGGATCCATCGGTTCCTGAGACTATATCAAGCCATTTTTCCGATATTGTACATCCGTTTTTAGAGAAGCACCAAAGTGATATTCATAAAGTAAACCACCTTATTTTTCATCCTGGGGGCAGAAAGATCGTGCAAACGGTAGAAACGCTTTTTGGTGCTTTGGGTAAGAATATCGATGATACACGGGAAGTTTTGCGACTTTACGGCAACATGAGTAGTGCAACAGTGCTCTATGTGTTGGAGCGATTCTTGGAAAAGGAGATTACAACAGGGGAGCAAGGGCTTATTTTAAGTTTTGGCCCCGGATTCTCCGCACAGCGGGTGCTCATAGAGTGGTAAGATTAAATGTAAGGGAATTATGCTTTCAAAAGAAACTAAATTGAATACTGAGTGGGCGCTGATTTTAGGCGGAAGCAGCGGTTTGGGATTGGCCACGGCAAAAAAATTGGCACAGCATGGCTATCACATATTAATCATACACAGGGATAGGCGCTCAGATATGGATGAAATTCAATCTTCATTCGGTGAAATAGGAGCGTTGGGCAATCAGCTGATGACATTAAATGTAGATGCCTTGAATCTTGATAAAAGGCCCGAAATTATCAGTGATATTAGTAAACGTTTACCCAGTGGTCATAAAATAAAGGTACTGGTCCATAGCATCGCCAAGGGCACTCTAAAACCGATGGTTTCGGATAACGGCTCAACCTTGACCGACACTGATTTTAAAATAACCTTTGACGCTATGGCCCTCAGTTTATATGACTGGACAAAAGCCTTGGTTGCAGCGAAACTATTCGCAACGGATACTCGAATTATTTCCTTTACAAGTGAGGGGAATACTCGGGCTTTGCCTAATTATGCTGCGGTTTCGGTGGCAAAAGTAGCCCTTGAGGCACTTACGAGAAGTATTGCCTTAGAGTTTGCTCCTTTAGGCATCAAGGCAAATTGCATTCAAGCCGGAGTGACCTTAACCAAATCCTTGGCGATGATTCCTGGATTTGAAAGCATAAAGGAACATGCTTTAAAACGTAACCCGAATAATAGATTAACAACCCCAGAAGATATAGCCAATGCTGTCTATCTATTGACCACCGATGAAGCAAAATGGATAACAGGCACCGTTATCAAAGTGGATGGTGGTGAAAGTTTGGTATAACCTAAAATAAATGAAGCAAGAATCTTATCAATGGATTTTGGATAAATTACCCTATTCAAGGCCTTTCCTATTTGTGGAAGATCTTATTAAATTGGACAATAATGGCGCGGAAGGTACCTACCGATTTGATTCGGATGCTGATTTCTATAAAGGTCATTTTAAGGATAATCCGGTAACACCAGGAGTATTATTGACGGAGTGCTGCGCTCAAATTGGTCTTGTCTGCTTAGGTGTTTATTTATTAGGTAATACAAAAGAATTGAAAAACCTTAAAATTGGGATGAGCAGTTCGCAAATGGAATTTCTAATTCCGGTATTCCCAGGGGAACGGTTAAGGGTTGTATCCGAACTTGTCTATTTCAGGTTTCAAAAATTAAAATGTGAGGTGAAAATGTATAATGAGCATAGCAAACTGGTCTGCAAGGGTACCCTTGCAGGCATGATGGACGCAAGCAATGGGTAGACGTGTAGTCATTACAGGTTTGGGCGTATGTGCGCCTAATGGTGTAGGATTAAGCGACTTTACCCAGTCGCTTTTGGAGGGAAAAAGCGGAATACGGCATCAACCCAATTTGGAGAAGTTAGGATTTGGATGTCAGGTCGCAGGAGAGCCTCCTGTTAAAGATAACCTCATAGATCAGTATTTCACTCCTTTGCAACGAAGAGGATTGAAAGCCACCGGGATAGTGTATGGTGTCATCGCTGGTGTGGATGCTTGGACAGATGCCGACTTGGAGCAAAATAGTACCCAAGAACCCAGCTGGGAGCGTGGAATATTGTTTGGCACTGGTATTTTAGGAGTGGACAAGTTCAGGGAAGCAATACACCTCATAGATGAAGGAAATGTACGCAGACTGGGCAGCACGTCGGTAATGCAGACCATGGCGAGCGGTATAAGCGCCTATTTAGGCGGCTTGTTGGGTTGCGGCAACCAAGTAAGTACCAACTCTGCAGCGTGTACCACGGGTACGGAGGGAATTATTATGGCGTATGACCGTATTAGTCAAGGTAAGGCCGAAATTATGCTCACCGGTAGTTGTAGCGATAGTGGACCCTATGTTTGGGGTGGTTTTGATGCGATGCGTATTTTACCCAGAGGTTACAATGACAATCCTGCGGAGGCCAGTAGACCCATGAGTGCTTCTGCAGGCGGGTTTATTCCGGGGAGTGGGGCAGGGGCACTGGTTTTGGAATCCTTGGAGAGTGCACAAAAAAGAGGGGTGCGAATTTATGCCGAGGTATTGGGTGGCGAGATTAACAGTGGGGGGCAATTAGGGGAAGGTTCTATGACAGCCCCCAATAGTATGGCCGTGCAACGTTGTATACGCAATGCAATCTTGAATTCCGGAATTGAAGCTTCCGATGTGGATGTTATTAACGGACATTTAACCGCAACGTCAAAAGATGCCTTGGAAATTGAGAATTGGAGCAAGGCCTTGAATCGTAAGGGAACCGATTTTCCTTATATCAATTCGTTCAAAGGTTCGATTGGTCATTGTTTGGCGGCGGCAGGCAGTATAGAATGCGCGGCAGCGGTATTGCAATTTCAGGAAAATGTTATCTTTAAGAATGTAAACTGCGCTGATATTCATTCGGACATAACCAATCTTATTTCAGAACATCGAATACCTAGAAAAACGATGGAATATGCTCCAAATATTATTGCGAAAGCTAGTTTTGGCTTTGGGGATGTCAATGCATGTGTTATTTTTAAATCCTATCAGGATTAACTAGATTGGAGATCCATCCAAAAATTATATGAATATACCACTAAGTATTTAAATGAAAAATTGATGCTAGAAGAAGAGAAGTACAAAAAATTACAGGATATCATTAAAATATACCTTCCTGAGGATGTTACCGTTGCGGATATTCAACAGAATAGTCACTTTATGAACGATTTGAATATCAATTCCGCAAATCTGGTCGATATTGTGTTGGATGTGGAGGATGCGTTTGACATCCGACTGGAAAATGAAGATATGGATCAAATGCAAACTGTAAACGATGCTATGGCGATAATCGATACTAAATTGAAAAATGGCTAAATCGCCAATATATAAAAAACAATTAAAGGTAAAATGGCTCATAATGGGAGGCTGCGGCGCTGTACTTTTGGGCACAGGGGTAAGCTGTGCCATAGAAAGTGGGTTTTTAAAACATAACGGCACCCTATGGTGGCAGTGGGCTTTGGCAGGTACAGGTTCCTTGGTACTCCTAATTTCTGGTATTGTTCTATTAATTAAGGCAGCTTTTATAGAAGGACAGATGAAAAACTGAATTCCTCACAATGAACTGCCTCGTAGAGCCATCGAGGTATCAGTAATAAGACCGCTGCACTTCGACAAGCTCAGTTAACAAGCTACAAGAGTCAAGAAACAAGACTTTTTTTATCTCAGTTCTTGACTCTTATTTCTTGGCAAAGTTACTTGATTGTATCGATGCAACATTCGAGGCAGATCCTCGGGGAATGCTATTCATTAAATCCTAATGCTCAATAATATCTCCTTTTTCCTTAATTAATATGGAAGCCATAATCCCGGAAACCAAGGAAACGGATATCACGGTAAGGGAGACCCATTCTGGCAAGTCCAAATAATGGGAGAATAGCATTTTTAATCCTACAAATGCTAAGATTACCACAAGGCTATAGTTGATATATCGAAACTTTTGAAGCATTCTTGAAATTAAAAAGTACATGGATCTGAGGCCTAATATGGCCAAAATATTTGAACTGAAGACAATAAATGGGTCAGCGGTAATCGCCAATATGGCCGGAATGCTATCGAGTGCGAAGAGAATATCGGTCAGTTCGATGACTATAAGTGCAACAAATAAAGGAGTTACTGCCTTGACCCCATTTCGACTTACAAAAAAATCATGTCCGTGTATGGTAGATGTAACCGGATAAACCTTTTTTATTTGCTTGAAAACAAACGAATCTTGTGGGTCAAAATCGG
>JBBSKR010000214.1:0-5514 GCA_038256135.1 Flavobacteriales bacterium
TATGAAAAAAGCATGCCAAAAAAATAATAAAAGGCCGAGAAGACCGTCTACCTAGTATTACCCCAAGAAATAATATTCAAACCCAATTGAAATGAGGCATAATTACTTGCTGCAACATTCTGATATGAAAGTAGGTTATCTGCCATTACATATAGATTAATGGGACCCGCTTGAAGGTTCATACCCAATCCTAAATTGGTATAACTAAATTTATCAACCGTATAGGTAGCCTTGAGCGCTAGGATATTTCCAACCCTACGGGTATAAAAACCCGAGATGGCCATTTGAGGGCCTCTTGGTCTATTGATCATATATACTTGTGCCCCGACCGAATTTCTATACTTGGCTCTAAGCTTACTTCCTCCAGATACTGCGGTACAATAACAATCCAATTGACTTCTACCTTTACCGAATGGCCTACCGAAATCATGCCTTATCGAGCCATAAAACTTAGTAGGCCTAAACGTAATATAGCTTTTGGTATCGGTTTCAAATGGTGCCAAAGCCTCTATATCATCGACCAGATCCTGCCAGAAATCCCGGTTCAGATTGGCGAAATCCTCCAAGATATTAACCTCGATACCTTCGGTCGTGGCCCTGCCTTTAAGGCTATAGCTTTTAGCATCATTGGCATGGTACATAAGGCCCAAATCTAAAATGCTTCCCGTAATGGTGGTCTTGTTCGATACATGATAGGTAAAGCCCACATCAACCCCCAAACCAAGGTCACCTCCAAACAAAGCCCTTTTAACGAACGCGTTTGCAGGCGCACCAGCATCGTTGGCCTCATCATATGCCTGAATGCCAGAAGTTCGTAATACCAAATCGGCATCTAATGTAGTGGCGAAAGGATTGTTCTGCCCTACTGTATTTACCAGAAAACCTTTGTTTCTAGTTGAACTGTAATCCATAATACCAGAATAGAGTTTGCCCCTAATACCAAGGGTAAGACTTCTATCTATGACTTTACTGATACCAAAATGCATTACGTTCACCATAGACCCTCTGGACTTTAAATCGCCCAAATCAAATTTTCTGTTCAGCTGGTCGGCATTGCCGTCAAGTGCCAAGCTGGCATAATCCTGCGGCCAATAGGTAATATTATCCAATTCAAGGTACCCGCCAAACGAGTAAAATACGTATGGGTCACTCGTTCTGAACCCACCATTGAAATATTCCAATTGTACCGTAGCACTAAATTCATCTCTAGGTTTAAGTACCCCTAACGCCCTTTCCCTGACCTTAACATTAATATCAATACCATCATTTGCAAAAATATCGTTTATCGTTATACCGTTGGACCCGGCATAAGCAGAAATACCTGACACTAAGGGCACACCAGCGTACCACTTAAAATCTATTTCCATACCTGGATTCAATAGCAGGGATTGGGGAATCTCGTTGAAATCGTAAAGTACCTGCTTATTTTGGGCAATAATACCCGAAATACTCAAAAAACAACTTAATACCAAACACCAGGTTGAACTCATTTTAATTTTAGAGTAAATTTCGCGCTAGACCGAAGAATTACGGCTGGGTCCGGCAGGCTTGAAGTACTACTACTATCACCTAAGTTTCGAGCCGTTAATCTTATTTTAGACGTATTTCTGAGAATCTCAAGATTCTTGCCGGTATTGCCATAAGCGACGTCACGAATAATGGTGGCGGTTGGAGCTGCATCCATTTGAAATAGTTCCGTATCCAAAACATTGTCATTCCCGTCCAAAAATTCGAGTGCAAATTCAACTGGTTTACTCGTTGTATTTTCAAGTGCATAACTGATGACCCCTGAACGCACCCTTTCGGCAAAAAATGGTTCCTCAAAAGCATCAAAATTAAAATCCTGTGAGAAAAAACTAAGGCCAGACACTCGGTTGATCAGGCTTTCTTGAGCTTTTATATAAAAAATACTGGTTTCAAAGGTAGGTGTCATCACCAACTGGTCCAACTGATCGAAATCTTGCTTTTCAGAACAAGAACAGACCATCAAAAAACCAACAACAATAGCTACAAGATCTCGTATGCCTTTCATTTCAATCCCAAATTATAGTGTTCCAAGAGAAATCCCCTAATAGCACTAACTCTATAATAGCGATTTTATTTCTCGCAAATTGTAAATTATGGGGGCTTCTGTATGCTCTTTTTCCCTATGGGCATTAAAATGAAGTGTATGTAACCCCACCGCTTTAGCCCCAAGGATATCGGCCTCTAAACTGTCACCTATCATCAACGACCTATACGGCTCTACCTTGGCCTTCTCCAATGCCAGTTTGAAAATAATAGGATTCGGCTTTTTAACACCGGCCATTTCAGAATCTATTATTTGATCAAAATAGTCATAGATACCGGAGTTCCTTAGCTTTTTCCCCTGTATTTCCTGGAAACCGTTGGTTATGATATGCAGCTTATAATTTGGTCTTAAATAATCCAAAACCTCAACCGTATTCGGAAAAAGATGATTGAACGAGGAAAGGTGGTTAATGTAATCTTCGGATAAAGTATGGATCAAGTCATCTGAAGTTTTAAACCCGATGGTATCAAAAACCGATCTTAACCGTTGGTACCGTAATTCTGATTTGGTGATTTTTTCTTCCCGATACATTTTCCAAAACTTGAAATTTGCAGGTACATATACCGCCAAGAAATCATGAAGCTCTAAATTTACCTGTCGCTCGGCGAATATTTTTTCAAAGGTAAATGCCGAGTTTTTTTCAAAATCCCAAAGGGTATGGTCCAAATCGAAAAAAACATCCGTAATGTGATTTTTAAACATGTTGTTCTTTAATTATTTTGGTATAAATGGACATCCAATCCTGATCATCCTTATTACCTAGCAGTTCATTTGAAAACATGGTTATCAAGGTACCGTTCACCTTTTTGATTTGACTTGCAATAGAATTTACCTGTTGTAAAATAACCTCCTCTTTTTTTATTTTCGACAGGGCATAATCGTGAATGGCGAAAGGATGTACTTTTATGGGCTGTTTGACCTCTAATGGAATATCATAGAATTGAAATGGGGTACAGGTTCCTGCCCTAAAACCTAATTCATGGGTATAACCCATTGTAAAATCATCGGTAAATTCGACCGAAATCAAGTTTCTATACGTTTCTGGAACGTCTACCCTATTGTAACGCATTTTAGAATTATTTACGGGTCTATTGATTACTTCTTCCAAATTGGCCTTTTCCTTTTTTAACAATTCCATATTTGTAAAGGAACTATAGGAAGCGGCCAGGGAAACAGGCGCGTAATCTGCTACGTACTTAATAAGTGACATAAATCGAATACTATTGGTAGAGACATTTTTGTCGTATTTGGAGTAATCGGCAAATTGAAAGAAGAAATTACTTTTTACCCCATACTGCTTATGCAAGTCGATCAATTCGGCAAAATTATCATAGGGATCCCTACCTTTACCAATACCAACTGCGATACGTTCAAAAACCCTCTTAAATTTAAAGGTCCCCAAATCCATCATTAAACCGGCCATGCCCCGAACAACTCCCCTATTGGCATAACAATGGGAGGTCGCCACATCTAAAAGTGAGATAAAATCATAGGATCTTTTCCTGTGCTCAATATTTTCGAATCTTTCTTTCAAGGCCTCCAATAACTTATAGGCCCAAAGATCAACTACCGGTTGTTGAAGAAACTCGTTTTGATAGGCAATACTATCCTTGGGAGAAAATCGACCATGAATATCCTTTACATGTGGCAGGTATTCCTCATACCTGGCAATAAGGAAAAAACTTGCGGCAAAAATATCAAAGGGTAGATTACTACGTTCCCCAGTCGGGAAAAAACAGGGGGTTCCCTCCCAATCTACAATGCTTACTTGGATGTCATTGATACCCTGTTCGAATAAAAGCTCATTGCTTCTAATAAAAAATTCATTTTGCAGTGGCTGCTTGGCATAGGTTATTTTTGGTCCGGAGTGTTTTATAAACTCCTCCACCTTGGTGGTAAAATCTATCGCTATGCCCAATAAATTGACGAAAATATGCCGCATGATATAGGTGAGACGCGGTGTTATTTTATGGGTATAGATCAATAACATTTAAAGGATTTTATCATCGGCAAAGCTATAATAACTTTTTTGGGTAATGATCAAATGATCCAAAACCTTAATATCCAAAGTTTCACAGGCCAGTTTTATCTTTTGGGTAATCTGTTTGTCTGCCGTGCTTGGTTTTAAGGTGCCTGAAGGATGGTTATGTGCCAATATAATGGCTACCGCCCCTAACTCTAAGGTCTGTTTCATAATCAAACGGACATCCACCAAAGTTCCGGTAATCCCTCCTTTACTTAGTTGTGCCTTGTGTAAAACTTTGTTGGAGTTATTGAGAAAAAGAATCCAGAATTCCTCGTGTTCAAGATCTCCTAATATTGGCTGTAATAGATGATAGACATCTTGGCTGCTTCCAATTTTTTCAATTTTCAAGGAATCCGCGCCCCTTCTTCTTCTCCCTATTTCCAAAGCCGCTGCAATACTAACGGCTTTAGCCTCCCCAATTCCTTTAAAGGCCATTAACTGATTAATGGATAGTCGGCCCAACTCGTTCAGGTTATTATCGACGGAAGCCAAAATACGTTTGGATAATTCTACGGCGCTTTCAGACCTGCTACCGGAACCGATTAAAATGGCAATTAGTTCTGCATCGGATAGTACCGAACGTCCCTTTTGTACCAATTTTTCTCTTGGCTTGTCATCATCGGACCAGTTCTTAATAGAGAACGAAGTGGGTTTTCCCTGCATCGGATAAAGATACTGAACTAATTATTTTATGGTAAATTTAAACATCAATTAAAAAAACTAAAATGAAATCACTATTAAGAGATGATGGCTATACCGACATTAGGAAAAGAGTCGATCAGCTCAATGAGAACTCCACAAGATTATGGGGGAAAATGACCGTTGGACAAATGTGCTGGCATTGCAAATACCCGTTAAAAATTGCCATTGAGAACAAGCCCAATACTTCCAATGGAAATTGGTTCATAAAAACGTTCTTTAAAAAATCTATGTTCAGTGATAAACCTTACCGTAAAAATCTACCGACCGCACCCCAACTAAGGGCTGCTGAAGAAAAAGATTTTGCAACGGAGTATGAGAGGCTAAAAATTTTGGTTGATGGTTTTTATAAAGTACGGGATAGGGAAACTTGGTATCCGCACCCTATGTTTGGTAGTTTTACAAAAGAACAATGGGGCCAAATGCAATACAAGCATTTAGACCATCACTTGAGACAGTTTGGGGTTTGAGGGTTGTTGGTTGTTGGTTGTTGGTTGTTGGTTGTTGGAAAATCGTTTTCTGGTCGGAAACTAAACCATCCTATCTTTCAATTTATTTAAATCGAATCCTCCATAATTTCCTGAACTCATTAGCAACAGGGTAGCGTTCTCGTAATCATGATTTTCGATAAATTGATGAAAGCTCTTTGCCTCGGTAAAAATTTTGAGGTCTTTTCGCTGAAATGCTTCGGAAATTTGTTCCGGAGTAACTTCCTTCA
>JBBSKR010000215.1:0-5504 GCA_038256135.1 Flavobacteriales bacterium
CCAAAGTACAGTTACTTGGAAAGGGTACAAAGTAACAGGATCACACGTAGGCACTATAGCGTTGGAATCTGGTTTTTTAACCATGGATAATGGCAAATTAGTTGGTGGCGAATTTATAGTAGATATGTCAACTTTATCCAATTCAGATTTGGAAGGCGATTCTAAAGGAAAATTGGAAGGACACTTGAAGTCTGATGATTTCTTTGGTGTTGAAAAACATCCAACCGCTAAATTGGTATTTTCTTCGGTAAAAACAATGAACAAAAACTCTTACACTGTAACTGGAAACTTGACAATAAAAGAAACAACAAAGCCAATTACATTTGTTGTTTCCGTTTATGAAAACAAAGCGACCGCCACCATGAAAGTGGATAGAGCAGAATATGATGTACGTTATGGCTCTGGTAGCTTTTTTGACGATTTAGGTGACAAAACCATTTATGATGAGTTTGACTTAGTAGTAGATATGGTCCTATAGGGATTGACTTATATCCGGTTACACTAAATTAAATTTAGTGTGTAGAAATCCCTTTGAAATTTATCAAAGGGATTTCTGATTTTGGAGCGACTAAAGTTTGTAGGTAAAAAAAATCCTTTTTATCTTTGACTTTCAATGAAAAAATTAAACGTAAAAACTTGGTGGTGGAATACCTTACGAAAAACATCGTGAGCTAAGCATCATTGTAGTTAAACTATATAAAGGCTTGTCATCACGACAAGCCTTCTTTATTTTATAAAAGCACCTATGGCCTATCAACTTAAAACACATCATAAAAAAATTCTTGCCGATACCATGACCCCGGTAAGTGTTTATTTAAAAATTAGAGATCGCTTCCCTAATAGCATCCTACTGGAAAGTAGCGACTATCACGCCAATGACAACAGTTTTTCCTATATCTGTTGTAACCCTATTGCCTCTATCAAAGTTGAAGATGAAATGATTACCAAACAATTCCCGGATGGTAGCACAGATGAATTGGCTATTGATGGGAATGTTGATGTGGTAAACGAAATTGATACCTTTAGTAAAACCTTTACCGCAGATAGCAATGACTTTAAGTTCATCAACAATGGACTCTTTGGTTATATGGCCTATGATGCGGTTCGTTATTTCGAGGATGTGACGGTAAGCCCTAAACCAGATTCCATACAAATACCGGATATCTACTACGCCGTGTATCAAAACATAATCGCCATCAACCATTTCAAGAATGAGGCATACCTATTCGCCCATTGTTATGAAAAAGAAAACAACATTCCAGAATTGGAGCAACTTTTAAACGTACGGAACTTTGCCACGTACAATTTTAAGATAGAGGGCGCAAAAACTTCAAATTTGAAAGATGAAGAGTTTAAGGAAAATGTGGACTTGGCAAAAAAACATTGCCAACGTGGAGACGTTTTTCAACTGGTTCTAAGCAGAAGGTTTTCACAAGGTTTCAAAGGAGATGAATTCAATGTCTATCGGGCCTTGCGCTCTGTAAATCCATCACCCTATTTGTTTTATTTTGATTATGGCGATTTTAAAATTTTCGGGAGTTCTCCTGAAGCACAATTGATCGTTAGTGATGGTAAAGCTGAAATACATCCCATAGCAGGCACTTTTAAAAGAACGGGTAATGATGAACAAGATGCCGAATTGGCAAAAAAACTAAAAGTGGACGACAAGGAAAACAGTGAACATGTAATGCTGGTTGATTTGGCCCGCAATGACCTGAGCAGAAACGGTAATGTTGTACAGGTTGAAAATTATAGGGAAGTTCAGTTTTTTTCCCATGTCATTCATTTGGTTTCCAAAGTTACCGGAATGAAAAAAAGTGATATTCCTACTATGAAAGTAGTAGCCGATACGTTTCCCGCTGGTACCTTAAGTGGTGCGCCAAAGCATATGGCCATGCAGCTCATAGAAAAATATGAAAAAACAAGTCGGGGATATTACGGGGGAGCGATCGGGTTTATGGATTTTAACGGCAACTTCAACCATGCCATCATGATACGGACATTCCTAAGCAAAAACCATCAATTACACTATCAGGCTGGAGCGGGAATAGTAGCTGCTTCCAAACCGGAAGATGAATTGCAGGAAACCTACAACAAACTAGGCGCTTTAACCAAGGCCTTGGAAATAGCGGAGGACATTTAATGCCTTCTATCCCCCGAAGGGGGAATTTCATGTTCTCCATAAACATAGAGAAGAACAGGTTGTATAACAGATGAAGATTAAAAATGAACGATACAAAAATAATAAACGACCAAGCTAGATCCTCCCCATTGGGGAGGTTGGGTGGGGCTATTTTAGTCATAGATAACTACGATAGTTTTACCTATAATCTAGTTCATTATTTAGAAGAACTGGGTTGCGAGGTCATCGTAAAGCGTAACGATCAACTCACCTTGGACGAAGTGGATGCTTTTGAAAAAATTGTCCTTTCCCCGGGTCCGGGAATACCCGATGAAGCAGGATTGCTTAAGAAAATCATCGCAAAATATGCTCCAACGAAAAGTATTTTTGGCGTTTGCCTAGGGCAACAGGCCATCGCAGAGGTTTTTGGTGGTTCGCTCATTAATTTGGATGAAGTTTACCACGGTATAGCTACCAAAATAAAAATCACGAAAGAGGATGTTCTTTTTAAAGGGATGCCGAACGAAATCGAAGTGGGCCGTTACCATTCTTGGGTTGTTAATCCAGAGCTTCCGGATGTTTTGGAGGTAACTTCAGTCGATGAAAATGGACAAATTATGTCCTTACGCCATAAAATATTTGATGTGCGTGCGGTTCAATTTCATCCAGAATCAGTATTAACGCCACATGGAAAAAAAATGTTGGAAAATTGGATAAACGCTAAAGCTTAGTAAAGAGTACCAAGTAAAATGTGTCAAGCAACTGCGTATTACTTTGTATTTGACTAATTACTTAATACCATTAAAAAAATGAAAGAAACATTAAATAGATTGATCAATCACGAAATTTTAGAGGCTGCAGATGCCAAAAGAATTTTGGTGAATATTGCTAAAGGGGATTATAATACCAGTCAGATTGCTGCCTTTCTAACGGTATATATGATGCGCAGTATTTCCATAGAAGAACTTGAAGGTTTTAGGGACGCTTTATTGGATTTATGTTTGGCAGTTGATTTATCGGCATATAACCCTATTGACTTATGTGGAACAGGTGGTGATGGTAAGGATACCTTTAATATTTCGACCTTGGCGTCGTTTGTTACGGCCGGGGCTGGCGTAAAAGTGACCAAACACGGTAACTATGGAGTTTCATCTAAATGTGGCAGTAGCAATGTCATGGAGTTTTTAGGCATTAAATTCAGTAATGAAGCTGGCTTCCTTGAAAAATCTATCGAAGAGGCAGGAATTTGTGTTTTGCATGCTCCATTGTTCCATCCGGCTATGAAAAATGTGGCACCTATCCGTAAGGATTTGGCCGTTAAGACATTCTTCAACATGTTGGGGCCTATGGTCAACCCTGCCTTTCCAAAAAATCAAATGGTCGGCGTTTTCAATTTAGAATTGGCTAGAATGTATGGGTATCTCTATCAAAAGACCGATAAAAATTTCACGGTTTTACATGCCTTGGATGGTTATGATGAAATTTCGTTGACCGGAAATACCAAAACTATTTCCAATACCACGGAAAGCATGTTGAAACCGTCTGATTTTGGGGTGTCAGCCATTAAACAATCGGATATTGTTGGGGGTGATTCCATAGCGGAATCCGCTCAAATATTCCTAAATGTTTTACAAGGCAGGGGAACCGAAGCGCAAAACAATGTGGTCTGTGCCAATGCAGGTATCGCCATTTCAACAGTTGAGGGTTTGACTCCGTTCGAAAGTTTTGAAAAGGCTAAGGAATCTTTGGTTAGTGGAAAAGCCCTGGCAGCACTAAAGAAATTGCAGGAATTAAGTAAAAATTAAAACGTTAGCACGCGCTGTATTTCGCGACAAAGCAATCTGTCATTTTAAGGCCTAAAAGACAGATTGTTTCGCATTGCTGGGAATAACAACATCAATTATGGATATACTTTCAAAAATAGTGGCTGATAAGCGGAAGGAAGTGGATTTGAAAAAATCGATTATTCCAGTTTCACAATATGAGACTTCGATTTTGTTTCAACGCAAGACAACTTCATTGTTAAAGGCACTGAAACAAAGTGATAACGGAATTATTTCAGAATTTAAGCGTCGATCTCCATCCAAAGCAAGTATCAATCAAGATGCAAACGTGGGTGAGGTTGCAAAAAGATATGAAAATGCAGGTGTTTGCGGAATGAGTGTCTTGACCGATATCAAATATTTTGGAGGTTCATTGGAAGATTTAGTACTGGCAAGGGCATCGGTGCATATCCCTCTACTGCGAAAGGAATTTATCATTGATGAGTATCAGATTATCGAAGCGAAAGCTCATGGTGCCGATGTGATTCTGCTGATTGCCGCCGTATTGACAAAACAAGAAATAAAATCTTTTTCAGAACTGGCGAAGAGCCTAAAATTGGAGGTGTTACTGGAAGTGCATAATGAAGAAGAACTCCAGAAGTCTATCATGCCTAGTTTGGATATGTTGGGGGTAAACAATAGAAATTTAAAAACTTTTGAAGTGAGTCTGGATATCAGTAAATCACTTTCAAAATTGATTCCCGATGACTTTGTAAAGGTATCCGAGAGTGGTATCAGTACTGTAGAAGCTATCAAGGATTTAAAGGAATATGGATACCAAGGATTTTTGATAGGTGAGAATTTCATGAAGACAGCAAATCCTGGAAAAAGTGCGCTAGAATTCGTTAAAAAATTAACTAAATAGCTCTAGATGAAACTTAAAATCTGCGGTATGAAATTGAATACGGCTGAAGTTGCCGCATTGCGTCCGGACTATTTAGGTTTTATTTTCTGGGAACATTCGTCACGTTATTTCAATGGCAAAATCCCATTAATACCAGAAGCAATCAAAAAAGTAGGCGTCTTTGTAGATGCCCCCGTTGAAGAGGTCATAAAAAAGGTTTCGTCCTATGACCTGGAAGCCATTCAATTACATGGTAAGGAAAGTGCTGAATATTGCCAAGTGATTTCAAAAGCGCTTAAAATAAAAAGTGCTAAAATTGAAATTATTAAAGTATTTTCTATCCAAAGTGACTTTGATTTTGAGCAGCTCAATGCATTTGAAAAGGTCTGTGATTATTACCTGTTCGACACCAAGGGAAGATTACCTGGTGGGAACGGATTTACTTTTGATTGGTCTGTTTTAAAAAAATACTCAGCTACCAAACCCTTCTTTTTAAGTGGAGGAATTGGTTTGGAGCATATAGAAAAGATAAAGGAATTTATGGAATTACCGGAATCCAGGTACTGCCATGCCATTGACGTTAACAGTAAATTCGAACTGGAACCGGGATTGAAAAAAATCGAAGAATTAGAAGCGTTTAAGAAAGTATTAGGTAGGAAGTATTAAGTACGAAGTTAGAGGTTAGAGGTTAGAGGTTAGAATTAAGAAATAGGAA
>JBBSKR010000216.1:0-5435 GCA_038256135.1 Flavobacteriales bacterium
ACCAATTAAACGAGGGCTTGCCGAAAGAAATGGGGAAAATTGGAATATCGGTATCCCGTGTGAATCCAGAACTTGTCTTTGCTGTTATTGAAGCAGAGGGTGAAAAAGGAGGCATCTACCGTTCGGACGATGCCGGAAAAAAATGGACCCAGGTCAATAAGGACCGAATCAACATTACCCGGTCTTGGTACTATATGGAGATTTTTGCCGATACCCAGAATGAAAATATCGTGTATGTACTCAACGCCCCAATGACTAAATCGATTGACGGTGGTAAATCATTTACACCCTTATCCACCCCGCATGGCGATAATCATCATTTATGGATAGATCCCTTGAACAATCAGCGCATGATCAATTCCAATGACGGGGGTTCCAATGTTTCCAACAACGGGGGCAAAAGCTGGAGTACCCAGGAAAATCAGAATACCGCTCAATTTTATCGCGTGATAACGGATAATTTGGTGCCTTATAATGTTTATGGAGGGCAACAAGACAATTCTACCGTAGCCATCGCTTCAAGAACAAACGACGGAGGCATTGATTGGAAAGATTGGTACCCAGTAGCCGGTGGCGAAAGTGCCTTTTTGGCCTTTGATCCAGATAATCCGCAATTGATCTATGGAGGCACCTACCAGGGAAATATTGACAAGTGGGATGCCACTACCAAAGAATCCAAACCCATCAAGGAATATCCCGAACTCGGTTTGAGTATTTCTCCCGAAGATTCAAAATACCGTTACAATTGGAACGCCCCGATCATTACATCACCACATAATAGAAAGACCATTTATCATGGTGGCAACGTAGTATTCAAATCTACCGATGAGGGACAAAGCTGGACAGTGATTAGTCCTGATTTAACCCGAAACGAAACCGATAAACATGGTGTAGGCGGTGGTCCTTTTACCAATGAGGCAGCTGGTGGTGAAATATATAACACCTTGACGTATTTAACGGAATCTCCACATGAACAAGGGGTGATTTGGGCAGGAAGCGATGATGGTTTGGTTCATATAACCAGCGACGGAGGTTCCAATTGGACCGATGTTACACCCGAAGGCATAAAGGAAGGAATTATCAATAGCATAGAGGTATCACCACATGACCCGGCAACCGCATATATTGTGCTCATGCGGTACAAGTCCATGGACTTTGATAACTATATTTTTAAGACTACCGATTATGGGAGTACTTGGACCAAGATTACGAATGGGATAACTGGGGAACATACCTTTACTAGGGTTGTCCGTGAAGATAAAAAAGTAAAAGGCTTACTCTATGCCGGAACGGAAACCGGACTTTTTATCTCCTTGGATGACGGACAAAATTGGCAGCCTTTACAATTGAATTTACCGGTTGTCCCTATTAACGACCTTACGATACAGGACAATGATTTGGTCGCAGCGACTGCTGGTCGTGCCTTTTGGATCTTGGATGATATTGCTACCCTTCAAAATATAAAAAACCCGAAGCAGGAGGTGAATATATTTAAACCCAAGGACACCTATCTTTTTATGGGAGGTTCTAGCGATAAACCGGTTCCTGGGCTAGGCAGCAACCCAAAGAGTGGCGTTACTTTCGATTATTTCTTAAGTGAAAAACAAGATAGTACAGAATTAAAATTAGAAGTATTGAACGACGGCAATGTAATACGAACGATTACGAATCAAAAACCTAAGGATTTCAAGTCTTGGCCTGGTGGGCCCTCGAAACCTGCAGTTTTACATTCCAAAAAAGGATACAACCGCTTTACTTGGGATTTTAAAAAGGAAAGTATTCCTGCTGTCGATAATGTTTTTGTTTTAGGCGGACACGAGGGTTCAACCGTAGGCCCAGGCACTTACACCTTAAAACTTACGCTAGGGGATACCGGTTCTGAAACAACAGTAACTATTTTGCCAAATCCTAAAATAAAAGGCACTAAGGCAGACTACGCAGAACAACAAGAACTTTTAAACACCATAGAAAGTACGGTAGTAGAAATTCACAAAAGTGTGAATGCGATGCGTTCGGCCAAATCACAATTACAACAATATGCGAAGCTTTTAAAGGGTAATGACGAGGCTGAGGCACTATTAAAACAAGGAGATTCATTGGTAAAGAGAATAACCACATGGGAAGAAAATTTAATTCAGCCCAAACAGAAAACCTTTCAAGACGTTATCAATTTTGAAAACAAGTTGAATTCACAATTGTTGAATTTGAGAGGGTATATCGATGTGGCCGAACCCAAAGTCACGGCCGGAGCTAAAGTTCGCGTGCAAGACCTCTTGACTGATTGGAGAACCTTTAAAGCAGAACACGACGCCATCATTAACAATGAAATGGCTGCCTTTAATGCCTTGTATAGCTCTTTAGAAATTCCAGCTATAATACTATCGGAAGAATAAATCTTAAAACGGCACAGTACAATCATTGATAACGGACAAAGCATATAAAGGAAAAGATTTTACAAAAGACAGTCTCCCGCAGGGAGAATATGAGCAGTGCATTTTTGAAAATTGTGATTTTTCCAATGGTTATTTGGACAATCGAACTTTTATGGAATGCGAGTTTATACATTGTAATTTAAGCAATAGCAACATCGCTAACACCACATTGAACGAGGTCAAGTTTTCACATTGCAAATTGATGGGGCTTGCCTTTACTTCATGCAATGATTTTTTGATGGATTTTACCTTTACTGATTGCAACCTAAGCTTTTCTGATTTTTCCGCATTGAAATTAAGTGGGCAAATGTTTATAGAATGTAAATTACATGAGGTGGACTTTTCAAATAGCGATTTACGAAAAGCCAAATTTGATTCCTGTGATTTGGACCGTGCTATTTTCTTTGGGTCCCATCTAGAACAAGCGGATTTTAGTACCGCTAAAAATTTCAACATCGATCCTGAAAATAATAACCTTCGTGGTGCGCTATTTTCTAAAGACGGCCTAGCGGGTTTATTGCACAAATACAAATTGAAGATTCTACCCTAAATGTTGAACAAAGTCCACCATATCGCGATTATCTGCTCTGACTATAAAGTTTCAAAACGATTTTACACAGCAGTTTTAGGGCTTAGTATTATTCAAGAAATTTACAGGGAAGAACGAAAATCCTATAAATTGGATTTGGCCTTACATGGAGATTATATATTGGAACTATTCTCCTTCCCTAACCCACCGCAACGTCCTTCAAGACCAGAAGCATCTGGTTTACGGCATTTGGCATTTGAAGTGGATGATTTAGATTTTGTAGTAACCCATTTCGAAAATCATGGGATAATTCCAGAAGCAATTCGTATAGATGAGTTTACCCAAAAACGCTTTACATTCATTGCGGATCCCGATGATTTGCCTATTGAATTTTATGAAAAGTAGTTAAACCGTTTGTAATCGGATAATTTGTACCTTGTTGCAAATAACTGATTATGAAATTCTTCATCTTATTCATATGTAGCGCCTCGCTAATTCAAGCGCAAAATACCCTTTCATTTGGTGAAGGCATGACAAGTCCTCAAGCGACATTGACCAACATCCAATGGTTATCCGGTCACTGGCAGGGAGAAGCTTTTGGTGGTATTGCCGAGGAAATTTGGAGTCCACCAGCAGGCGGTAGTATGATGTTTACCTTTCGTTTGGTGTCGGAGGGGCAAATTAGTTTTTACGAATTCGGTCATATCCTTGAGACTAATGGAACCTTAATTTTACAACTTAAACATTATGATGGAGATCTATTGGGTTGGGAAGAAAAGGAAGAAACAATTGATTTTGAATTAGTGAAGGTAGAAGATGACCGTCTTTTCTTTGATGATTTTACCATTGAACGAATATCCCATCAAGAAATTAATATGTACGTTTTGATCGAAGAAGCCGATGGAAGCGAAAACGAGGTGAAATTTAATTACCACAGACAATAAGATGAAAAAGAATTGCTTGGAATGTGGTAAGGAGGTTATAGGGCGAATAGATAAAAAGTTCTGTAACGACTATTGCCGTAATGCCTATAACAACAAAGTAAATCCAGATAGTAAGAATCTTATTCGAAATATCAATAACCGGCTGAGAAAAAACTACCGCGTTTTGGACAGCTATAAACTAACCGATGGGAAGACTAAAACAACCCGTACCCGTTTACTGGACAAAGGCTTTGATTTTGACTATGTTACAAATCTGTATACGACCAAAAAAGGTACTACCTATTACTTTTTATACGATTTAGGCTATCTACCCCTGGACAATGATTTTTATATGATAGTAAAGCGGGAGTAACGGCCCTTGGCCCTTGGCCCTTGGCTCTTAAAGTAAATCATTTCTGTCACTAAAAATGATCCCCTTTGGGAGATAAAATCTTCTATTTCCAATTATGTCCGCTCAATTTAAGGGCAGCTATTACGATATCCTTACGGCTAATCTGTCCCACCAAAATTCCATTTTTCATCACCGGAAGCCTTCTTCGGTTATGTTGGGCAAAAATACCTGCAGCATCAAAAATAGAAATATCATGTGGAATAGTCTCTACGTTTTTGGTCATGAATTTCTCCACACTCTTGTCTAAAATAGGCTGATTAAAATACCGACTTTCAGATATCTGTTTCATGCAATCTGCCTCGGAAATGATCCCTACCAAAAACCCGTTGTTGTCCAATACTGGGCCACCTGAAATGTGATGTTTCGCAAATATTTCCATTACGGCCAAAATAGAATCATCAGGAGAAAAAGTGATTAACTTAGTGGTCATATAATCAGCCACCAAAATTGGGGCCTCAAATTTTTTTTTAAATATCTTGCGAACACCTTGAAAGCTTTTGATTCCCATAACAGTTTATTTAGAGGTTGATTACTAAAGATAACAAAAAATACCATATTTCATAGCAGAAGTCGATGTATGTCATCTACTTATCAATAATTTAAGATATTATTGCAGAATACCGTTATTATGAGAAAAACGCCGACCGTTCTTAGTTTATTCGTAGTTATCCTCGCCATTTATTGGAGTTTTTACTCCCTAATGCCTCAATACAGTCCAGATAGCACGCTCCCGACAACTAACTTTTCTATAGATAGGGCACTTAAACATGTAAAGGAAATCTCCAAGCAACCCCACGGGGTTGGCTTTCCTGGGCATGCCCAAACACGTACATACGTTTCTACCGAACTTGAGAGATTAGGGCTAGAAACTTTCATTCAGGAAGGGTATAACTTAGGGTATGGCGCCAATTTGAGCAAGGTGGAAAATATACTTGCCAGAATTAAAGGAAGTGAAAATGGGAAAGCACTGGTATTGTCGAGCCATTATGACAGTAGTTCGCATTCTTCCTTGGGTGCAAGTGACGCAGGAAGTGGTGTGGCAACAATCCTTGAGGGGGTAAGGGCCTTCCTAAGAACGAACCCTAAGCCCAAAAACGATATTATTATCCTCATTTCGGATGCTGAAGAATTAGGACTGA
>JBBSKR010000217.1:0-5433 GCA_038256135.1 Flavobacteriales bacterium
CTGACTCTTGGCTTCGGTATAAATTCTGATAATCGGTTCTGTATTTGACTTTCTTAAATGCACCCAATTTTCCGGGAAATCGATTTTAACCCCATCGATTGTGGACAATTCCTCATCCGCATATTTTGCGGCCATCGCCTTTAAAATTCCATCCACATCCAAGCCAGGAGTCAACGCTATTTTCTTTTTACTCATAAAGTAACTCGGGTAACTGGCGCGAAGCTCGGCAACGGTTCCTCCCCTCTCTGCCATTAACATTAAAAACAGGGCCGTACCCACCAACGAATCCCGACCATAATGGCTTTCCGGATAAATAATTCCTCCGTTACCCTCACCGCCTATAATGGCATTATTGGCTTTCATTTTAGCTACTACGTTTACCTCGCCAACGGCTGCCGCCTCATAAGTGCCTCCATGTTTTTGGGTTATATCCCTTAGGGCACGTGAAGAAGAAAGGTTGGAAACCGTATTCCCTTTGGTCTTGCCCAATACATAATCTGCACAAGCCACTAGGGTATATTCCTCACCGAACATTTCGCCATCATTGCTTATAAACGCCAAACGGTCCACATCGGGATCTACAACAATACCAAAATCTGCCTTTTCCTTAACTACAAGCTTACAGATATCGGTCAAATGTTCCTTTAACGGTTCGGGATTGTGCGGAAAATGTCCGGTCGGTTTACAGTACAATTCCACAACTTCAACCCCAAATTCCTTTAATAGTTTAGGGATAGCGATTCCTCCGGTTGAATTTACTCCGTCAACCACTACCTTGAATTTCGCCTTCTTCACAACCTCTGCATCGACCAAAGACAGATCAAGGACTTCATCAATATGAATATCGATATAACTGTCGTTTTTAATTATCTCGCCCAAATCATCGACTTCGGAAAAAACAAAATCTTCTTTTTCCGCTATCTCTAGAATTCTAGCTCCTTGTGCGGCATCTAAAAACTCCCCCTTTTCGTTCAATAGTTTAAGTGCGTTCCATTGCTTAGGGTTATGACTAGCCGTTAGTATAATACCGCCATCAGCTTTTTCCATCGGTACGGCAATCTCAACGGTGGGTGTGGTAGAAAGGTCTAAATCAATCACATCGATACCCAACCCGACCAAAGTGGAAACCACCAAGTTTTGAATCATTTCGCCCGATAATCGGGCATCACGGCCTATAACCACTTTCAATCTTTCCTTTTTGGAATAGTCCTTAAGCCAAATTCCGTAAGCTGCGGCGAATTTAACCGCATCAATAGGGGTTAGATTATCTCCCGGCTTTCCTCCAATGGTACCTCGTATTCCTGAAATTGATTTGATAAGTGTCATAATTCTTGATAAGTTTTTGCAAATATAAAGGTATCGTTTGTACCACTATGGTCCTTCTTTGTAAATTCGATTTATGAAGATTAAAAAAGGCGAATGAACTTTTTGGCCCATATTTATCTTTCCTTCGGCGATAAGGATATAACCCTTGGTAATTTTATTGCGGATAGCATCCGCGGAAATAAATTCCAACATCTACCTCCTAGAGTGCAAAAGGGAATAAAATTACATCGATATATAGACACTTTTACGGATACCCATCCCATTCCTAAACTTAGCAGTAAGCGCCTACATGCCAATTACAGCCATTATAGTAGGGTTATCGTGGATATTTTTTATGATCACTTTCTGGCAAAAAACTGGTCCTTGTATTCCGAGGTACCGTTGAATGTTTTTGTGGATGGATTTTATGATCTTTTAGAGGAAAATTACGAGATATTGCCGGATGGCGTAAAACGGATGATGCCGTATATGATTGCCGATAATTGGATCTATAACTATTCTAAAATGGATGGCATCGCACGCGTGTTGAACGGAATGAACCGGAGAACCAAGAATAAATCCAAAATGAATTTTGCGATTATAGACTTGGAGGAACATTACAGTGCCTTCGAAAAAGAGTTTACCTCTTTTTTTGAAGAATTGATTATCTTTTCCAAGCAGAAGTTTGGTTCGCTTATTGAAAAACCAAAATAATATGTTATAAAACTATAACATACACTAATTTAATCATAGTTTCCTAAACCTTTAATCCAACCTTTTATGACCAAGTTAAAAATACTACTACCCTTAGTAGCCTTTGTATTATTTAGTAATTGCAAAGAGAATCCGGCGGCACCTACGGGACTCGTAACCGAAAAAGCCATGGTGGTCTCTGCCCGGGAAGAAGCCTCAAAAATAGGTAGCGATATCATGAAAATGGGCGGTAATGCCTTTGACGCCATGGTGGCTACTGAAATGGCATTGGTGGTAACCTACCCTTTCGCCGGTAATCTTGGCGGCGGCGGATTTATGGTGTACCGAAAGTCGAACGGTGAGGTTGGCGGATTGGATTATCGAGAAAAAGCGCCGTTAGCGGCCCATAAGGATATGTATCTCGATTCTCTGGGGAATGTCATTCCCGGAAAAAGCACCGAGGGAGCAACAGCCGTTGGGGTTCCCGGTACGGTTGCAGGCATTATCGAAGTGCACAAAAAATTCGGATCCCTTCCCCTGAAGGATATCCTGGCACCGGTAATAGCTTTAGCCGAACGGGGTGTTGTCGTCACTGAAAATCAGGAGAAACGACTAGCAAACTATCGTGATAAATTTATTGAAGTGAACGGGGACAGTACCAAGTTCGCCACCAAATTCACAATGAACGACACAATTAAATATCCTGCTTTGGCAAATACATTCCGTAGTATTGCTGCAAAAGGTAGGGACGGATTTTATAAAGGGGAGATAGCGCAAAAGCTTGCTAACTTTATCCAGGAAAAAGGAGGCTACATCACGGAAGAAGATCTGGAAAAATACCAAGCGGTTTGGAGAAAACCGATTGAATTCGACTATAAGGACCTCCATATAATATCTATGAGCCCTCCAAGTAGTGGCGGTGTTACCATCAATCAGATATTTAAGATGATGGAAAAGTATGATGTAGCCAAATTGGGACATAATTCGCCCAAAATGGTACAATTATTTACAGAGGCTTCCAGAAGGGCCTATGCCGATCGCAATTTTTATCTTGGTGATCCAGATTTTGTTGAAATCCCGTACGATGTATTGTTAAGCGATGTCTATTTGACCGAGCGTATGGAAAACTTCTCCTTTGATCAAGCTACAAAATCTTCTGAAGTGGAACACGGAACTATTGAAATTATGGAAAGTATGGAAACCACACACTACTCCATTGTTGACCCAGAGGGGAATGCAGTATCGGTTACCACCACCTTGAACGGAGCGTATGGATCCAAATTATACACCGATGAACTGGGCTTCTTTTTAAATAATGAAATGGATGACTTTAGTGCCAAAGCAGGCGTTCCCAATATGTTCGGGCTTATTGGGGCGGAAGCCAACAGTATCGAAGCGGAAAAACGTATGTTAAGCAGTATGACCCCTACCATCGTGGAGCGTGATGGCAAACTTTGGATGGTGGTAGGTACCCCGGGAGGATCTACCATCATTACCGCGGTGGCGCAAACCATTTTGAACGGATATGAGTTTAATATGAGCATGCAAAATGCGGTAAATGCACCCCGATTCCATCACCAATGGCTACCCGACATGGTCATCTTTGAACCCGAAGGGTTTCCTGTAGTTTTGACAGACGAATTGAAATCGAAGGGGTACATCATCAATGAAGAACGTACGCCCATTATCGGGAAAGTTGATGCCATTCGCGTTTTGCCCAACGGAAAGTTGGAAGGTGGCGCCGATAAACGTGGAGATGACGCCGCAGTTGGTTTTTAGGTAAGTCAGAACACTAAATTGAAATTTATTGTGTAATACTTTAATGTGTTATATTTCAACCACTTGATGCTCCTATGTTAAAAATATTAGTTAAGATTTTTGGATTCATACTATTAATTTTTGTACTTCTTTTTGGGCTGCTGTATTATTTCTATAATGAGCCATTGCCAACGGGTGAATCCGGACCAGAGGCAGATGCTTTGGCCAATAGAATGTTAGACGCATTGAATAGTAAGAGCTATCAAAATGCTGGGTTCATTGAATGGTCTTACCGAGGTGGAAGTCACACTTATAAATGGGACAAGAATAGGGAAGTCGCAACTATTGGATGGGACGATTATGTTGTGAACCTGGATTTAATTACACCAGATTCGAGTATTGCCTTTGAAAATGGGGAACGTTTACCTAATGAAGAAACACAGGACTTGATCGCAGATGCACAAAGTTTCTTCAACAATGATTCCTTTTGGTTGGTGGCCCCGTTCAAAGTCTTCGATAGGGGATCCAGGCGATATCTCATAGATTTGGAAGATGGCTCAGAGGGACTTTTGGTCACCTATACCCAAGGTGGCGATACCCCTGGAGATTCTTATCTATGGATTTTGGAACCTAGCGGAATTCCGAAAAGCTTTAAGCTTTGGGTCAAAATTATACCCATCAATGGTTTGGAAGCTAGTTGGGATGGATGGAAAAAAACGGAGAGCGGTGCGCTATTGCCCTCCTCGCACAAATTAGGGCCCATAACACTATCGCTAGGCGAAGTCAAGGCCTACAACCCTTAAAGTTCTGCCGTATTCATTTAAAACGATATCCAATTCCTCGGTTTCGATGATCTCTAAATTTTCGTTGGGAGATCCGCTGTTCCAGGGCAGTATGTGATTTCGGTAGTCCGAAGGCATAGAATTGCACCTCGAATTTTACCGGTAACAATTCCACTTAGTTAAGGTGGAATCGGTTTGAATCGCATATTTCAGAATAGGTTCATCATAAAGAAATGCCTTTATTTTACCTTTCTCCAAAGCTACCAATCCCAAGTTAGCGCTAGCGAAGGTATTGATATTCCTAAAAAAATGTTCCGTTAAAAATTGTTCCGTTCCAGAATTGGCAATAGTACCCACTTTCCTATCCTTGAATTCGGTGAAACCATCCGGATTATTAATCAGTTGATTCACGGTCAAGCTCGAGGCGATACTTGCCGTTTACCCCGAAATAAATAAAAGTCCGCCGAACATTAAAGCCAACGCCGTATTCTTACCTAACCGGGTCACTGGTGCCTTATCCCCATAGCCAACAGTAGTAAGGGTAACGGCAGACCACCAAACCCCACCCCACAATCCTCTTGTACCAGGTCGAAAAGCAGCTGGATTCGCTTTGCGTTCAAAAATCCATAACAAAATACCGAATAGAAAAATAATGAAAAGCAAAAGCATCAGTCCGCTTAAAAAGCCAAGATTAAAAAATCTAGCTAAAAAGGTCATGAATTTATCAAAAGAAGACACTTGAGATGCGGCAATAGTGGCGTTGGAAGCAAAAAAGGAGTGGGTAAACTCCATTTCCTCACTACGTTGACTGGTAATGGTCAATGGGTAAATACTCAAATCTATTCCGCCGGTACGGACGGAGTCCAACATCGCAGCAAACTCCACGGGTACCAAG
>JBBSKR010000218.1:0-5414 GCA_038256135.1 Flavobacteriales bacterium
ACCTTAGCCGAAAAAAGTTCCTGAAGGTCGGCAACCTCGGTATCCAAATCAAAAGAACTTTCCTGTTTAAGAAATTCAAATTGTTCTTCTGATAAGGTTATATTCGTAGCATAGGTCATCATACGATCCAAAACACCCGTAATATGGTTCATATGAAAACCCACTGAAGCACGGCCTCCTACTTTTACCCACAACAATTCTTTGGGAAAATCTGCGGTATATTGTTTTAATTCCTTTTCAGATTGCAGCAAGGCATGCGCTGCTGGCTGTAAAGCATCTGGGATATTAGGTATAGGTCCACGAAGCCAATATTCTACCTGTTCATTTTCATTATCCATTTCCATTTTCAAAAATTTAGAAGCGCACCAACTCGGTCAAACAAAAGATTAGAGTTTCTGCTGTACCATAGAACTTACTACATAAAAAAGAATAATCAAAGGAATGGCCAAAAATTGCATGGTCACAACTAGTACTAGGCTAATAATCAAAAAGATGTAGCGCATGGCGTTATCCTTAAAGCTGGTGTTCTTGAATTTTAAGGCGAACAAGGGCAAACTACAATTTAACAGGTAGGCGCTTAAAAATGTTAGCCCAATCAAAAACCATTGGTTTAGAATGATACTATTCAAAATATCATTGTTCTGATACAGTAAGATGAGTGGTAATGAAAGTATCAACAGGGCATTGGCAGGTGTTGGCAGTCCTATAAAGGAGGACACCTGGTTTTCGTCCAAATTAAATTTTGCCAAGCGATACCCGGATGCCATAGTGATGATAAAGCCTAAAAAAGGCACTAAATGAATCGGTTGAAAATTACCGACATCCATAAAAAACTTGGTGCCATCTCCCCATCCGGCCGTTTGTGACATTGCCAATAATTGGAACATCACGATACCTGGCACCAAACCACTGGTAATCATATCGGCCAAGGAATCCAATTGGAGTCCTAATTCGCTTTTTACGTCAAGTACCCTTGCGGCCAATCCATCAAAAAAATCAAAAAAGATACCCAGAGCGACAAATAAAGCGGCCATTTCCAACTGGTTTAAAACTGCGAAAACCGTTGCCACACAGCCACAAAATACATTCAATAAGGTAATTAAGTTTGGAATGTGTTTTTTCATAGTATCAATAATAAGGCCCAAAATTTTTAATGACTGAAACAGCCATCGTTCTAAAATATGATCTAAAAATAATATAATTAAATGGTGGATACACAAAATGTTACCTTACCCAAAATTATAAAAAAGCAACATTCGTGGATTCTGTTATTATTCGCATCTTTGCAAAAGCGTAATTGCTTGCGATGATAGTAAAGAAAATTGTACTTTTTTTTCTGATTATTATACTCCACCATTGGGGTATTTCCCAAGGTGTGGAGCTATCACCGTTATCCAAAATAAGCCTATTGACGGTTGGAACAGGTGATGATTTGGCAGCCAAATTTGGACATAGCGCGATTAGATACCAAGACCCTGCTTTAGGCATTGATGAAGTGTACGGCTATGGTACCTACGATTTTGAGGACGCCAATTTCTATCTCAATTTTGTCCGTGGGAAATTGGCCTACACCATTTCAAGAATGCCGTTCAAATACTTTGAACGTGGCTATACCATAGAACAACGCTGGATCAAGGAACAGGTATTAAATTTAGATTTGCAGCAACGACAGAACATAGTTGCTTTTTTGGAGAATAACTTATTACCTGATAACAGGAAATACAAATATGATTTTTTGTTCGATAACTGCGCCACTAGAATACCTACCGTTTTTGAAGAAACATTGGGAAGTACGTTTAAATTTGATTACGATTATCTAGAAAACCTATATACCTTTAGAGAACTGATCCGTCTGAATTTGAATCCGAATACCTGGTCCAATTTTGGCATTGACCTAGCTTTGGGTTCGGTTATAGATCGGGAAGCTACATCTTATGAACATTTGTTTTTACCCATTTATGTGTATAAACAAATGCAACATACAACCTTAAATAGCCAACCAATCGTTAAGGAGGAAACCGTTTTATTGGATGTTTCAACCAGAACCGATAATACCCTGTTTCTTCTAACACCCGGCTTTTGGTTGGGGCTGCTACTTGCTTTGGTCGTGTGGATGACCTATAAAGATTTCAAGAATAACGCAAGGACCGAGTGGCTCGATTTTATGTTGTTTTTGATAACAGGGCTGGCCGGACTGCTAATCGTATTTCTATGGTTTGGAACGGATCATCTGGCCACAAAAATGAATTTTAACGCCCTATGGGCCTTTGCACCAAATGCTTTTATAGCATTCTATTTTTTAAAAAAACAAATTCCTGGCTGGATTGTAAAATACCTGTTAGTGTTATTGGCCCTACTCCTCCTTACCGTACTACTTTGGATCATTGAAATTCAAGTATTTTCAATAGTGATGATTCCCGCTTTATTGGCATTGGGAATTCGATATGTATTTCTATTTCAGTATTTTAAAAAAGAATCAAAGGCATAGATACAAATTAGATGAACTCTAGGACCAAAAAAAGTACGAACCGTTTCAGCAAAGTGAAAAGTGAAAAGCGAAAATTGAAAAGTGAAGAGTGAAGAGTGAAGAGTGAAAAGTGAAGATTGAAGATTGAAGATTGAAGATTTCGAACAAAGTAAGAAAGGAAAAAAACAAGGCAAAAACGAACAACGAACAACGAACAACGAACAAAAAATATATGAATCTACTTACCGTTGAAAATCTTTCTAAATCCTATGGCGAATTGGTGCTATTTGAAAACCTTTCCTTTGGTATCAACAAAGACCAAAAAATTGCCTTGATCGCCAAAAACGGTACAGGAAAAACTTCCATTCTTAATATACTTTCAGGAGCTGACAGTCCAGATACGGGACAAGTGAACTACCGAAAAGCTACCCGGGTTTCCTTTTTGGCGCAGGAACCGGTTATGGACCAAAATTTAACGGTAGAAGAAACTATTTTTGCATCGGATAATGAAATATTAAAGGTCATCGGCAGCTATGAAAAAGCGTTGCAAAATCCGGAAGATTCGGACGCCTATCAAAAGGCATTTGATGCCATGGATCGTTTTGAAGCTTGGGATTTTGAAACCCAGTACAAGCAGATTCTGTCCAAGCTAAAATTGGATGACCTGGATGCCAAGGTGAGTAAACTTTCTGGGGGACAAAAGAAACGCTTGGCCTTGGCCAATTCGCTGATCAATAGACCTGATCTGTTGGTGATGGATGAACCTACCAACCATTTGGATCTTGAAATGATCGAGTGGCTGGAAGAGTTTTTCGCTAAAGAAAACATAACCCTTTTTATGGTTACGCATGATCGTTACTTTTTAGAGCGGGTCTGCAATGAAATCATGGAACTGGAAAATGGACAACTATATTCCTATAAAGGAAATTATTCCTATTACCTCGAGAAAAAAGAGGCGCGAATAGAACAAGAGGCAACGGAACAGCATAAAACCAAATTGCTTTTTAAAAAGGAATTGGATTGGATGCGTCGGCAACCTAAAGCCCGTACTACCAAATCAAAATCACGTATAGATGATTTTCAACATATAAAAGAAAAGGCAAGTCAGCGCAGAAAAGATCATCAAGTACAGTTGGAATTAAATATGGAGCGTGTGGGTAGCAAAATCCTGGAACTCCACAAAATATCAAAATCCTATCCCGGTAAGCCTATTCTAGATAAGTTTGAATATGTATTTCAAAATGGGGAGCGAATCGGTATTATCGGTAAAAACGGGACGGGTAAATCGACTTTTTTGAATATTCTTACCGGCCGTGATGAACCGGATGGCGGTAAAGTAGTTGTAGGCGACACCATTAAATTTGGCTATTACACCCAAAAAGGAATTAATATCAAAGAAGGGCAAAAGGTGATTGATGTTATCCGCGAGTTTGGGGATTATATTCCATTGATGAAGGGACGGCAAATTTCGGCACAACAGCTTTTGGAACGTTTTCTTTTCGACCGAAAAAAACAGTATGATTACGTTGAAAAATTAAGTGGTGGTGAACGCAAGCGCCTCTATCTATGTACGGTATTGATTCAAAATCCTAATTTTTTAATTTTGGATGAGCCCACCAATGACTTGGATATTGTGACGCTCAACGTTTTGGAGAGCTTCTTGATGGATTTTCAAGGTTGTCTATTGGTCGTTTCCCACGACCGTTATTTTATGGATAAAATCGTGGATCATTTATTTGTTTTTAGGGGCGATGCGGTTGTTGAGGATTTTCCGGGCAACTATTCCGATTTTAGAGCGTACGAGGACAGTCAAATTCAAGAGAAACGGGAGCAGAAAGAAACCCAAACCACAACTAAAAACAATTGGAAAGAACCAGTTAGCTCCCCTAAATTAACCTATTCTGAACAACAGGAATTTAAAAAACTGGAAAGGGAAATACAGAAATTGGAAAAACAGAAAGTAGCCCTTCAAGAAAAATTTACCGATAGTTCATTATCCGGTGACGACATCGACACCCTATCCATCGAATTAAAGGAAGTAAACGAAACCATTGATCTTAAGACAGAGCGTTGGTTCGCATTATCGGCACTTCAGGAAGGTTAATTAGCAATCAAAAAGTATAACCTAGCAACGTGTATCAGTTTTTGTCCTATTTATCCTTTTACTTTTCGGCTACGAATCAGCATGGGGTTCATTCGCCGTTCGTATACAATTATGTGACAAAATGCCTCTATAAAAAAACGGGGCTACGCGTGCCGGTCACCTTAAAAATACTTTTAAAAAGTATCACTTATTTTAAATACACAACTATAAGGCTACTACAGGAAACTGACGCGACAAAACAACAAATTAAAGCCAATTGTCCAGCAGTTACAATCGTTCAAAACAATTCCGATGTGATTTTTGGGACAATCAATGCTATTCAAACGAAAGAAATAGACCCAAATCAATTGCAAGAGAACACCATGTTGTTCTTAGATGCCATTCATAGGAACCGCAGCAATTTTGAACGATGGGAAAACCTGAAAGCTCAAAATCATGTGCGGGTAACTATCGATTTGTTTTATTGTGGAGTAATTTTTTTTAGGAAGGAACAAGCCAAGGAACATTTTAAAATACGGATATAAACCTGTAATTTTATAACTAAACCATGTAGCAATGAATAATACCATATACATAATTCTGGGTGTCGTATTTGCCGTTTATCTGGTGGTTACCATTACCAACAGAAATAAATCCAAGGAGCGAAAATCAAAAAAATTCATGGAGAATTATGAACGGAAAGATAAAGATGAGTAGCCAGTTGCCAGTTGCCAGTTGCCAGTTGCCAGTTGCCAGTTGCCAGTTGCCAGTTGCCAGTTGCCAGTTGCCAGTTGCCAGTTGCCAGTAAAATATAAATTAATTAATTGAATAAACCTTTTATTTTTTTAACATTTGAACTAATAA
>JBBSKR010000219.1:0-5168 GCA_038256135.1 Flavobacteriales bacterium
CGCCCTTTGGGATATTAAAGGAAAAACTTTGGGTGCTTCAGTCGTCGAATTATTGGGTGGAAGTTGTCGTGATAAAATGCCGGCATACGCCAGTGGCGGTTGGGCCAAGGCCGACGCTATTGGGGAGCAATTGTTAGGGTATACCTCCAAAGGATTTAGTGGTGTAAAAATGCGGGTAGGTATTATAGACCAAACCGTTGCCGAAAGTATCAAACGCGTAAAAGCTGCACGCGAAGCCCTACCGGATTATATTAAGTTAATGACGGATGCCCATGGTACATTTAGTGTTCCCGAGGCCAAACAGTTTACCAAAGGGGTGGAAGATTGTAACCTCTATTGGTTTGAAGAACCAATAAATCCCGATAACAAAAAAGGGACGGCAGAAGTCCGTGCCAATACCTTTATTCCCATTGCAGCAGGAGAAAGTGAATATACCGCTTTTGACGTACGGGATTTAATCGCGGAACGTGCCCTGGATGTGTTGCAGCCAGATTGTGCCATAATTGGTGGCATAACAGAGGCCATGCGCGTATCACAGCTGGCACATACCTACCAATTGGAATTGGCACCTCATTGCTGGGGATCGGCGTTTTCCTTTATGGCGGGACTTTCCGTGGCCTTTGCATCACCATCGGCCAATGTTATCGAATTTTCATTGGGAGGCAACCCAATGATGTACGATTTGGTGGAGGAAAACATCACTGTTGATAAAGAAGGCATGTTGACCGCGCCAGATAAACCTGGTTTGGGTCTTAACCCTAACTGGGATTTTGTAAAAGACTTCAAACAATAAACTATGGCAAAAGCGGTAAAAATAAATCACGTAGCGCTAGTGGTAAGCAACTTGGAGAAAGCCTGTAAATTCTATGAGGAAGAACTAGGGTTGGAAGCCATTCCGGCTTTCTTGTTTGATTATCCTACCGCATTTTTCAAGTTCAATGAAGAGCAGCAATTGCACTTAACGGAATGGGAAGACAACTTTTCCTTTAGAGGTCATATCTGCGTGCAAGTAGATGATATCAACACTATTTTCTTTAGGATGAAAGAATTAGGGGTTATTGATATAAGGCCATGGGGCAAGGTACGGCAATTGCCGGATGGTGCCATTCAAATGTTCGTTCGGGATCCATCGGGTAATTTGGTGGAACTTTCTTCTGACCCCAAAGCCAAAATTGATGCTAAGATTTTTGAGGACGAATTGTTCAAGGAAGGAATTTATGTTTCCGGCAGAAATGATTTCCGTGGATACAAGTCCAAGGATGCCACACTTTACCATAAATCCGATGAGTAAAAACATCCTACTTCTTGAAACTATTGCAGATGAGGCTATGGGCCTATTAGAGACTGCGTCCGATATGAATATTCTAATCGGTTTTGATGAATCCTCGTTACAAAAACATATTGCTTCCACATTGATTGATGCCATAATAACAAGAGGCAAAGGTCAGGTCAGCAAAACGTTAATGGATAAGCTTCCAAATCTTAAAGTCATTGCCCGTTGTGGGGTAGGTTTGGACAATATCGACGTAGCGGAAGCCACCAAAAGAAACATAAAAGTGGTTAATGCACCGAATTCAAACGCCGATACCATTGCAGAACATACCATAGCACTCTTATTGATGCTTCAGCGTAATCTATACAATGCCGTTTCAATGGTCAAAGAAAATCGATGGTCAGAAAGAGGAACTTACGGTGGAGATGAAAGCCATGGCAAAACATTAGGGATTATCGGGATGGGAAATATTGGAAAAAAGGTGGCAAGGATAGCAACAGCATTAGGGATGAACGTGGTGTATTGGAGTGCTCGCAAAGAAGATGTTCCCTACCCTTTTATCCCATTTGAAAACGTGTTGAGCTCCTCGGATAGTATAAGCCTACATCTTCCAATGACAGCGCAAACAGAAAATCTGATGAATGCAGAGGCATTTTCAAATATGAAATCATCGGCCTTGCTCATCAACACCGCAAGAGGCGGCATTATCGATCAAGAGGCCCTTTTCCATGCATTAAAAAATAAAAAAATAGCAGGGTTTGCGGCAGACGTTTTAGCCCAAGAACCTCCCGAACCGAATGACCTCCTTTTACAATTGGATAATGTATTGGTCACTGCGCATTTAGGAAGTTTGACCAGTACTACCTATACCAAAATGTGCACCATGACGGTCGAAAATACCTTGGCCATTTTAAGCGATGGAAAGCCGATGAAAAACTGTATTTTTAATCGAAAAGAATTAGGAATCAAATAGAACTACTATGAAAAATTATAAACAACAGTTACTTGCCATACTTCTAATAATTACAACTGGTCTAAATGCCCAGCTAACCGTAAACCAAGAGCGTCTAGAAAGTCGGATAATGGAATTGGCACAATTCGGCATTCAAGAAAATGGGGAAACGGAACGTGTCGCTTTTAGTGATGCCGACATAGCTGCCCAACAATGGGTAGTTTCTCAATTGAAAGGAATGGGGCTCGCGACCTATGTCGATTATGCCGGTAATATTATCGGGAAGAGATTAGGTACCGATACGAACGCTAAACCGATTTCTTTCGGTTCCCACATTGACCGAGTACCCAATGGAGGAAACTATGACGGATGCGTAGGTTCCATGGCCGCTTTGGAAGTAATCGAAGTGCTTAATGAGAATGACATCAAAACAAAGCATCCTTTAGAACTCATTATTTTCTCTAATGAGGAAGGTGGTGTTATGGGAAGCAGGGCTGTGGCAGGTCATTTAGGAAAATCCGCATTTGGTGTAAAAAATTCCACGGGCTACACCATGGGTGAAGGCATCATGCGATTGGGCGGTGACACGACCCGTTTCGCTGAAGTCGCCAGGAAAAAAGGGGATATCGCCGCTTTTCTAGAGCTGCATATTGAACAAGGGGGTATTTTGGAAAAGGAAAACCTGGATATTGGTATTGTTGAAGGCATTGTAGGCCTTGCGTGGTGGGATGTCACATTCAATGGCTTTGCCAACCATGCAGGTACCACACCCATGAACGCAAGACAGGATGCGCTATTGGCCGCGGCCAGATTTATCATTGCCGTGAATGAAGTCGCCACTAGTTTTGACGGTGCTCAAGTGGCTACTGTTGGACGCATCAATGCTGAACCAGGTGCTCCCAATGTTATTCCGGGAAAAGTAACGACCAGTTTGGAGATAAGGGATTTATCGTTAGCCGTAATGGACAAGGTTTTTACGGCAATTGAGAAAAAAGCAGCTGAAATATCGAAGGCTGCTGGGGTTGCAATAAACTTTTCCCCCTTGGACACTACCGCAGATCCTGCCATTATGGATACTTCCATCCAACAGGAAATAGAAAAAAGTATCAATTCCTTGGGCCTAAGTTACAAATCCATGCCAAGCGGCGCTGGCCATGATGCCCAAGATATGGCACTTATAGCACCTACGGGAATGATATTTGTACCCAGCAAAGGGGGCATTAGCCACTCGCCAAAAGAATTTACCTCTGCTACGGATATGGCTAATGGTGCAAACGTACTATTACAGACTATTTTAGCGCTGGACAAAAAATTATAAATTAAGCGATTTAAGGAATCCGCTTTTTTTCAATAGTGTTATCTTTAGTTTTTGCTAAACCAAATAACAGCACTTATGAAAAAACTACTATCCCTATTTCTCCTTTTGTTATTCATTTATAGTCCAATTTTAACAGCCCAAACGCAAGAAGAAATTGTGACTGCCATTGAAAAAGAAGGCACCGAAAATTCTCAATTAGAACAGTTGGCGTATGAATTGATGGATTTCAATGGTCCGCGTTTGGTGGGTACTCCGGAAATGAAATCCGCCCACGATTGGGCAGTCAACACCTATAAAAAATGGGGAATAGCCGCTGAGAACCAACAATGGGGCACCTGGAAAGGTTGGCAAAGAGGCATTACCCATGTAGATATGGTATCGCCGCGAGTGGCATCACTTCACGCCACTCAATTGGCCTGGAACCCCAGTACGGATAAAAAAGGGGTCACTGCTGCCTTACTTACCCTACCTAATTTCGCCGACTCATTGGCCTTTGTGAAATGGTTGCCCAGCGTAAAGGGGAAAATCGTCATGGTAAGCATGTTGCAACCCACAGGACGGCCCGACGAAAACTGGGAGGAGTACGCTACAAAAACATCTTTTGAAAAAATGAAGACCCAAAGGGATTCTTTGGAAAAGGTCTGGCGACAGAACATTAATAACACAGGGTATACCAGCAGTAATATTAATGCCGCTTTTGAAAAAGCGGGAGCGGTAGGTATCGCACAATCCAGATGGTCAGAAGCTTTTGGGGCGAATAAAATCTTTAGTGCGGGTACGGAGAAAATTCCGGTAGTGGATATTTCATTGGAAGATTATGGCATGTTGTACAGAATGGTGGAACATGGCGCTAACCCACAGATAAAAATAGTAGCAGAATCAAAGGACTTGGACAAAGTACCCACCTTTAATACCATTGCAACGATACCCGGAACAGAATTCCCGGATGAGTATGTCATCTTATCAGCCCACTTTGATTCTTGGGACGGAGCCACCGGGGCCACGGATAATGGTACCGGTACCATCACGATGTTGGAAGCGGCCCGTATCCTCAAAAAAGTATATCCCAATCCCAAACGTACCATTATTGTAGGTCACTGGGGCAGTGAGGAGCAGGGATTGAACGGTTCCAGCTCTTTTGTAGAGGACCATCCGGAAATTGTTGCCGGAGTACAAGCCGTTTTCAACCAGGATAACGGTACGGGCCGTGTGGTTAATTTATCCGGTCAAGGTTTTCTGCATGCCTATGAATATTTGGGCCGATGGCTGGAGGCTGTTCCCGAAACCTATAAAAATGAAATAGAGACAACCTTTCCTGGCTCACCTGGTCGTGGTGGATCGGATTATGCCTCTTTTGTTGCGGCTGGGGCGCCTGCATTTTCTTTAAGCTCCCTAAGTTGGGATTATTGGAATTATACCTGGCACACGAATCTGGATACCTATGATAAGATTGTCTTTGACGATGTTCGAAATAATGCCATTTTGACCGCTATCCTTGCCTACATGGCCAGTGAGGACCCAGAAAAAACATCGCGGGAAAAAGCGACTCTGGGAATCAATCCAAGAACAGGGGAAAAGGCGGAATGGCCAGAACCACGCACTCCAGAACGAAATGGTGGGCAAGA
>JBBSKR010000220.1:0-5157 GCA_038256135.1 Flavobacteriales bacterium
ATGCATTTCCTTTTTACACTACATAGTAAATCTGCCGATAGAGTATAGGCGAAACCTCCAATCCAGAGCAGCGGATAGAAAAGCACAACCAACACTATTTCAAAAAAAACTTCACTAAAATCTCCAATGATTGGGAAATTGCCCTGACCTTTAAATGCAAATCTCGAGAAGATGCCTTATGCCTCGAAAAATTCATCAAAAGGATGAAAAGCAAAAAGTTTATCCAAAAAATAATCGAGAGACCCGAAATACTTGAAGAACTATTGGATAGCGGATAAACTTCCCTGGTTCCCCCGAAGATTCGGGGCTAGAGGCACCACATAAAATCCTTACTTAACGATACCGATTTTTTTCTTTTAATACCTATCTTTCAGAGAAAGAAAAAATATCCGTTTTGATTCAAATCAGTGAAAGCAGCTCCTTTAATTCTATAGAAACTTATTTATCGGCTAAAGGATGGTTGAAAGAAAGCGAACATATTGCCAAAATCAATAAAGCTGGTGAAGGCAATATGAATGTGGTACTTCGGGTAACCACCAACTTACGCTCCTTGATCCTAAAGCAATCCAGACCGTATGTGCAGAAATACCAAAATATTCCGGCTCCTCTGGATAGAATTAACGTAGAAAAAGCATTTTATGAAGCTGTGCAAAACGGGGCCATCAAACAACATATTCCAACAATACTGGGGTTCGATGCGGCATCTTACCTACTAGCCTTGGAAGATTTAGGAGATTGTGAGGATATGAGCTTTATTTATGACCGACGGTCCATTACAGATCAGCAATTGCTATTATTGGTTTCTATTATAAAAAACATTCACGCTACGGCTCCACCCCCAGATTTTCCGGATAATATGGAAATGCGCCAATTGAACCACCAACACATCTTCATTCTCCCTTTCCTAGAGGACAACGGATTTTCTTTAGATGATGTTCAACCCGGATTGCAAAAAATTTCCCTTCCCTTCAAAAAAGACATAGTATTAAAAATGGAAATTTCCAAAATCGGTGATGCCTATTTATCCAAAGGAAATACGCTTTTGCATGGGGATTATTATCCGGGTAGTTGGATGATCAAAGATGAAAGTCTGTATATTATTGATCCGGAGTTCGGGTTTGTCGGGTTTGCCGAGTTTGACCTCGGTATACTAGCGGCACATGTGATTATGGCAAGCCATGATGTCACCTACCTGGAAAAAATTGAAAAATTATACGGCAACAACAGTATTGATACGAGGTTGACAATGAAAATAGCAGGTATCGAAATAATGCGACGATTGATTGGTCTGGCTCAACTTTCCTTGACTAGAACGCTCGATGAAAAACAACAACTACTTTTAATAAGTAAAAATTTGATCCTATCATGAAAAAATACCATTTCATTATGTTCATTTTGCCACTAATTATCTTAGGATGCAAAAATGAGGTCAACACAATTGACATTCCCTCGCCTACCCATAGCATCTATGCCGGCGATGTAATGAATATGGATAAGTCAGTGTATTATGATAAAGTTTTAGGGGCACTGGTAGGTTCCGCCATTGGTGATGCTATGGGGGCCTCCACAGAAATGTGGCACAGAAAGGATATTCAGCTCAGTTACGGTTATATCAATGGCTTGACACCAGCGGTACGCGAACAATCTCCTGAAGGTACATGGGAGCATAACCTATTGGCCGGGGCCACAACGGATGATACCCGCTGGAAAAGCCTAATGGTTTATTACTTTAAGGCCAATAAAAATGACTTAACACAGGATAATTTTGCCCAATTCATCATCAACTATTACAGCACCCTAACGAAAGCATTAGCCAACAATGATATTCAGGAAAGTACCGATGCGCTTGATTCCCAAATAGAAAAAATCGACTGGATCAAGGAATGGGCCAGAGTGGCCATGGCTTATAAAAAGGATAATGCGTCTTATCTACAGGCTCAAAATCGGTTTTATGGCGGCGAAATGTCTTGTGCGGGACAATTATATACCCCTATGATCGGACTCATATCCAAATCTCCACTAGAGGCCTATCAAAAAGCATATGACCTGAGCTTATTCGATATTGGTTATGCTAAAGATATCTCTGCACTGGTCTCAGCGATGACCCATATGGCTATGCGAACGCAAGAAATGGATTCCATCATGAACGTTCCTAAATTTATCGACCCCATGGGCTATGCCGATAGTAGGTTGGTCGGCCGTATACCCTTTGCCATTTTAGATGGCGCGCAAAAAAGTGTACGTCGTATAGATCAACTGATGTTAATTGACTCCTTGGTAATCAAGGATAGCCTCATATTCAGAGTACCAAAAGGTTTTAAGGGTACTAGAACGGATTGGGTGAAACAAGAAATGCTTTATCAGTTATTGGAAAAAGACGAACGCAGCATTGCGTTCCACTCGGCTGAAATTTGGCAAATATTGGTGACCGCTTTGGAATTTGGCAAAGGGGATTTTGAGAAAACCATGCAATTCATAGTGAATTATGGAAGGGACAATGATACCGTTGCTGCAGTAGCCGGCATGATTTTAGGAGCAAAATCGGGATTTAAGGAACTCCCGAAAGAGTTACGAGAAACCATTCTCAAGGTAAATAAAGAAAACTTGGGTATTGACCTGGAGGCCTTGGCTAAAGAAATGGTTCAATAAGGTGAACTACCAAATACGTTCCACTTTTCGCTCCGTAAAGTCATCCACTTTCATGAGCTCGTTGGATTTATTTTCAATGGTGAGCTTTGTGTAATCGGAGTTGGGAAATATTTGATTGGTCATTACATATTGTCCTTTGTTAATGAACAGTTCTAAAGAAGAATGGTCTAATAACATTCGCACCTCAACCGGCCCATCCGGCAGGTTAGCCATTTCCATTTTCTGAATCCCTCCCACAAATTTATCGCTGAAAGCGGTTTTGCCGGATTTGGCTCTGTTGAATGTAACTAAATTAATTTCTTTATCTATGGTAATATCCAAACTGTCCCCTATATCATTACTAAAAATCATTTTTAAACTTGGGTTTCGTACCGTAAACTTGATTTCCGACTGATTCCCATATTTTAAACTTATTATTTTCTTTTGATTTTCATTCAGTTCCATTTCACTTTCTGAGGCGGCTATTTCTATAATTCTATCCAACTGTTCAATAGGATAATTCAAAAGTTGCATTTCATTATTGATTTTCTTCAATGACAATGTTCGTGGCACAGTCATAGCGCTACGCCATTCTACCGTAGGCGTATCACGGGCGTAGTCCCAATTGCTCATCCACCCGATGAAAATCCGTTCGTTGTTGGGTGAATTATTATAGGTCACACCAGCATAATTGTCTCTCCCTAAATCTATCCATTTCGCTTCAGTCTGATCCGTAATAAAGGTATTCCCGTCAAAATCGCCAATAAAGTATTGGGTTCCACTACCGCCGTTGGGCGCGCCAGGGTTAATACTGATCAACAACACCCATTTTGTTTCATCGGTTCCTTCGATGGTTAAGGGAAACAAATCGGGACATTCCCACACGCCGCCATGGGCCCCTTTATCCTTTCCAAACTCACTTACTTTTTCCCATTCCTTTAGATTTGGTGAGTTCCATATTTGTAAATGATCTCCTGCCACCAAAAGCATGGTCCATTTTTCCAGTACATCGTTCCAAAAAACCTTGGGATCCCTAAAATCTTTTATTCCGGTATTTCCCATTACGGGATTGCCCTCAAATTTTGTCCAACTCTCACCATTGTCCAAACTATAGGCAATACCTTGGGTCTGATAATCGTTTCGCCCTGCCTGTTCGCCTTCCATATTATGATAGGTAAAGATGGCGACCATTGGCGGATTGGCTTCGGTTCCAAAGCCCGATGTATTCTTTGTATCCATTACCGCACTTCCTGAGAAAATAAATCCATTTTCATCAGGGAAAAGCGCTATAGGCTTATGCTGCCATTTCACCATATCCTTGCTTATAGCATGGCCCCAATGCATTGGTCCCCAAACGGTACTATCCGGATAGTATTGATAAAATAAATGATAGGTACCCTTGTTGTAAACGAGTCCGTTAGGATCGTTCATCCATTTTTCTTCCGGTGTAAAATGAAACTGTGGCCGGTAGTTTTCCGTATAGTAGATTGAGGCATCCGGCTTGGCCTGTTCATCATCCATTTTCCCCTGCTTTTTACAACCAAGGTTAGATGACAAAACTGTCATCAACACGACTCCGACCCATACATTTTGCAACTTTTTAACCATAAAATCGTTTCTATAGGGAACCTCTGTGGGGACTAAAAATACTACCTTTGTAACTATGAAGATACTCATTAATAGACTAATTTTTATTTTACTTTTTCTCATCCCTTTTTCATCCAGTATTAGGGCACAAAGCGATATAGACCGTGCTTTGAATACATGGAACAAAGAATCCATACCCTATATTTATCCTAAAAATCTACCTATGCCCGATTCCATTTTGTATTTGGATACCCGTGAAAAGGAGGAATTTGAAGTTAGCCATTTGAAGAATGCCCTTTGGGTCGGTTATAAGGAATTCGATGAAAAAGAAGTACTCAGTACTATCCCGAATAAATCCCAGCCCATTATCGTATACTGCTCTATTGGAGTACGATCAGAAAATATAGGGGAAAAATTGAAGGAACTCGGTTATACCAAAGTGCTTAACCTGTACGGAGGTATTTTTGAATGGAAAAATCAGGGCGGAAAAGTATATAATGAAAAAAACGTGGTAACCGATAGCGTGCATGCCTTTAGCAAACACTGGGGAAAACTACTGCACGATGGGGTAAAGGTTTATTGAGTGAAAAGTGTATAGAGAGGCGGGAAACATGGAGCGTACAGCGTGAAAAGTTATAAAGGAAGAGTTGACGGTTGACGGTTGACGGTTGACGGTTGACGGTTGACGGTTGACGGTTGACGGTTGACGGTTGACAGTCGAGTAATTGAAATTGTAATACTTGAAACAACTCATCCATATTATTAAAATTTAAATTAATGAGCACAATAATTCAAAAAAGTCAAGTGCAGATAGTAACGATTAATAGGACGTATGGCGTGTAGCGCTAAGCGAGTAGGGAATAGCATTTAAGGCAAAATGGGAATATTACAAAATAACGTTAATCAAAAGGATGAGAAAGTCATTGATTTTACATTGGCCAG
>JBBSKR010000221.1:0-5149 GCA_038256135.1 Flavobacteriales bacterium
AGTCTACCAGTTTGTCGTTTTCGTAACGATAACTATGGGTATAACCCTTCTCCTCGTAGCGGCGTATCAAGTCTTTTTCGTGTTTTGCGTATTCTTTCATAAAGTAAGAATTAATTTGTTGAATGTTAAGATTACTAGATCCTTAGGTCGAGGGTTTCTATCTACCGCTCCTCGGGCGAATTCAAAACTGCCGAAAATGGCAGTTCTGGGAGGTAAAATCCAATCCCGCACGTGCGGGATGGTTTCTGGCCCCAAGGCCAAACAGATCCCGTAATCATCTGGAGGCTAAATATCGCTATGGCACTGCCTACGAGGATAGTCGATTTCAAGAAATTCTTTATTTATAAAAATGGCTCTAAGACATAAAACGCCAAAGAGCCATAAAACAACCAACCAAAACTTATCTTGTATAGATGACCTTATAATCACCTATGTTATCTTTTAAATCCGACATAGTGTTCACGTAGGAATGTTGACTGTTGAAAAGCCTATCCGGTTTATTCCCGATAACGTAGTATCGTACATCGAGATCCGGTGCGTTAAGAGTCACTTGATCCGATACACGCATTTTTTTGTCCCCAATACTTTTGCCCGTAGCTTTCAATTCGGAAACTACGATCAGTCTTTTTCCCGTAGCCCAGATTTCCTTGATTTCGATTTCATGCTCCTCATCCGAAACCTCGGCTTCAATCAGTAGGGTACGTTCCTCTTTCTCCCCGCCGTTGGGCATGTCGACATCCAAGTAGGGGACTTCCACTTCTTCCTCCTCCATTACTATCACCACTTTGGGTACTGAGACCATTTCTGTTTTTGTTCCAACATTAACATCGGCCCAATTGACATCATATTCGGGCAGGTTTCCCGCTTCAGTGTCGACGTCGATATCAACTTCGGGCAGTTCCCCTTTTTCGTCTTTTTTTATATTGCATGCCACAAAAAAGGAACCTACAAGAACCATGACCACTACTTTTTTCATTATTTATGTTATTTAGAGTATTATTTAAGGTCAAAATTATCGTTATAACTATGGTTTGGTGTGCTGTAAAAGGGTAGAGTTTGACCCCAAAGAATAATCACCCCAGTTATTGCCCAAAGTAAACCTATACCTCGCTTAGGGTCAACGATTGCACTTTTAGAGCTAAGTACTGGTTTGTGATGGTTGTAGATTTGTCCATATCCAAAATAGGGAACATTTAAAAGGAATTAAAAATCGGGAATATGAAAAATTTAAGAATTGTATGTATGCTTATGTTTTTCATGGCATTACCGTCGATGGCGCAAGACAACAATATTACCATGGATCTAGAAAAATTCGAGGAACTCAAGGCCTTTGACCAGCTCAACGTTACCTTGGTCAAAAGTGACAAGAACCAAGCGGTCATCTCGGGAGACGATATGGAAAAAGTTTCTATTGACAATGATGATGGACGATTGAAAATTAAGATGGAAGTCGAAAACTTTTTGGACGGCAACGAGACGAATGTCATGTTGTACCACACGGAAGATTTGAGTCTGGTGGATGCCAATGAAGGCGCCCAAATAACATCTGAAAGGGATTTGGAAGCAAAATATCTGACCCTGCGAACCCAGGAAGGCGGCAAGCTGATTGTTACGATAAGTGCAAGGAACTTGGACGCAAAAGCGGTTACGGGCGGAGAGATAAAAATTTCGGGGAATGCCGAGAATCAGGAGGTCAACATTAGGAGCGGAGGCCAATATGACGCCAAGGAACTTTCTACAAACCGGACCGATATTACTATTTTTGCAGGTGGCAACGGAACCATAAGCGCATCGGACCTTGTAGCGGCCAATGTAACTGCGGGCGGAACGATCGAAATCTATGGCAACCCAGAGACGGTCAAAGAAAATAAAACTTTCGGAGGGTCTATTGTGGTAAAGCAATAAGGCTTTGCATGAAAAATTGATCAAAGCCGAGGAAAGGTGATTTTCGGTTTTTGAGGTTGTAATACTTTGCAGTATATTGTTGAATGTTAAGATACCTAGACCCTTGAGTCGGGGTTTCCTATCTACCTCTACTTGGGAGAGGTCAGAACTGCCATTTTCGGCAGTTCTGGGTGAGGTAAAATATGATCCCGCACGTGCGTGACGGTTTTTGGCCGCAAGGCCAAACTGATCCCGAAATCGTCGGGAGGCGAAATATCGCTATGGCTCTGACCCCGAGGATAGTCGGTTTCAAGAAATTTTTTATTTCAAAAGTTTTAAACTTTATTCGTAACTACAGTACATTGATATTATGAGCCAAGACCAAACTACAATTTCAGAATCATTGTCGTCCTTTTATGACCAGTTCATTGAACAGTTGCCCGGAATCGGAATGGGCGTTCTCATTATTGTTTTAGGCCTGTTGCTGGGTTCTTGGATTGGCGGGTTTGCAAGAAGAAAACTTTCGAATCAAACCGGAGATCCGTTAATGAGCCGCTTTTTGGGCAAAGCCATAAAGTATACGTTAATTGTGATCGCTATTATGTTGGCCCTTAATGCGGCCGGGTTGGGAGGCATAGCGGCCGGTATTCTTACCGCTGCCGGAGCTAGTGCCGTGGTGTTGGGATTTGCATTTAAGGATATCGGCGAAAATTTCATCGCAGGGATCATCATGGCGTTTAGCAGACCTTTCGATGTGAACGATACCGTAGAAATAGGAGCGAATTTCGGAAAGGTAAAAGCCTTGGAATTCCGCTATACCAAACTCAAGTCCTTCGACGGTAAAGATGTTTATATTCCAAATGGGGATGTACTGACCAAACCGGTTACCAATTATACCGAAGACGGTTTCTTTAGATGGGACTTTATCATCGGTATTGCCTATGAGGATAATATCGAGGGAGCAAAAAAGACAGTTTTGGAGGCCTTAAGAAAAGAACCGAACGTAATCGAAGACGAGGAGCACGAAAATTTTGTGGTCGAGGATGAGCTCGCGACAAGTACCGTAAACCTCAAAGTTTTCTTCTGGGTAGATACGAAAGATTTTAGACGCATGGCCTTGATAACGAAGGGTAATGTAGTTAGAAATGTAAAGGAGGCGCTAGAAGATGCAGGTTATCATATGCCTGCAGACATTCACGAAATTAAGCTTTATGGTGGGGAGACGGAATTCCCCGTGAGGCTGAACACCGAAACAAAAAAATAAGTAAATCTTCTATTTTTTTCAAAATATAGGGATAGCGATTGCTAATTGATTAATGAAGTTTAAATGATCTTAAAAAAAGTATTACAGGGTGTCGGAATCCTTGCTATCATATTGACCCTATTGCCTTTTATAGCAGTCGATTATTGGTGGATACGGGTATTTGATTTTCCGCACTTACAATTGACGCTTTTTACCTTTATCGCATTACTGATATACTTTATCAAATTCGATTTTAGGTTACGATGGGATTATATCTTTGCCGTTTTACTTTTGGGCTGCTTCGTTTTTCAACTTACAAAAATATATCCCTTTACTTTTTTGGCCCCTCATGAAGTACTGGCCAGTACCACCGATAACGCCGATACGAACATTGCTATCTATACCGCCAACGTATTGCAGACCAATAAGAATAGCTCCAAACTATCCTCGGAACTCGAAGGGCATCGGGCTGATATCGTATTGCTCACGGAAACCGACGGATATTGGCTCGAACAGGTAGGGAAGGAGCTTCGCAGTAGGTACCCTTACAAAGTAGAAGTTCCAAAAGCGAATACCTACGGCATGCTTTTGTACTCGAAGTACGAGCTGTTGGATCCCGAGGTAAAGTATCTAGCGGATAAGCGGGTTCCGTCCATTCATACTAAACTAGTGCTGCCCACCAAAGACACGGTACAACTTTACGCCATCCATCCGACCCCGCCGCTGCCGGGCCACCACAAGATGTCTACCGATCGCGATTCGGAGCTGATGCAAATAGCATTGGAAAGCCTACATTCCGAACTCCCTGTTATCGTACTGGGCGATTTCAACGATGTAGCCTGGTCACGCACCACTAAACTCTTTCAAGGTGTAAGCCGATTGTTGGACATGCGGAAAGGAAGGGGCCTATTCAATACCTACGATGCCAATAATTTTATGTTGCGGTGGCCACTTGATCATATATTCATTTCGGACGATTTTAGGATAAGGACCATACGGCTTGGAAATGACATTGGTTCGGATCATTTTCCCTTTTTTACACAGTTGACCTTTGAGCCCGGCAACGCCAAAGAACAACGATTGGATTATCCTACCGAAGAAGAGATAGAAACTGCCAAAAAGCAGATTACCAAAGAAGAGATTCGGAATAGATATTAATGCTTTTATCCGGTTTTGCTTATAAGTAATGCTACCACCGAAATGCCATAAGGCAATCAGATTTTATGGATGGATTTCAATTTATTGGTTCGATGACTTTTCGATAGGAAACACAATTAACGGAATTAAATTACCATCGGCTTAAGATCGATGGATTTTGGTTCCGACTGAAAGTAGGCTAAAGCGTAACAGGTAGGCATATCGCTATACGTATTATCGCGCTACGCTTTTTATTTGCGTTCAGCGTTTAGCGCAGGGCAAACAGCAACCCATACTAAAGTCTTTGCCTCAATGCGAGGGATTTTCCCGCAGAACGATACATTAAACTAAAGGGTAATTGCAATGAGCCGCATCATACATTTCTTGGAAAGCCATAACTATATCCTTGAATCGGATAATGGCACGCAGCTGACGCAGATCACTTAGCATATGTTTTGAGTGTATCTTGTAAATCTGGGTTAACTACGTTTTTTCAAATTATATCTATCAAACTGAACTAAATAACGGTTTCAAACAATAAGATTATGGCATTACCAAATAGAGGTAAACTTTTACGATTCGGCGGTACTGTTCGCCTTTCCGTATGCCCTAAAAATTTCCATTTATATGGGTAGGGATTCGCATTTAAAAGTATCGAAAAACGCAAAAAGATGGAAGTCGGTTAACTTCCATCTTATATTTCAAGCATATATTTTAAAGCTTCGTCTCGAAGCGCCAGTTAAGAGACTGCAATTGCAGGGTTATGCAAGCACGTTAATTTAAAGCTCTTCCTGTTCCCCTTGATGACGACTTTTATATTCGGTTCGTTGATACAATTCAGTATCATGGTCTTGCCGTTCTTGCGAGCTAAATTCCAGGTCATTA